>JAKAMV010000122.1 GCA_021812735.1 Chloroflexota bacterium
CCTGTTTTACGAGGCCTGACGGCACCTCGGCTCGCGTCTCCAGACAGCCAGACCCTGTCGAGACCACGCATCCCCACAGGACCGAACCGGCTGTTCGGGCCGCGAATCCTACACCCGGTCGCGATTCCAGACTATCCTCGCCACACCCCATCAACCCCTGGTTGCCCGGAGGACACGCTTGGGACAAGAGGTCCATGCGGGTCGCGCGCCCGCACCCGCCGCCCCGATCCGAGCCGAGGGCGACTCCGGCAGCGGGTCACGCGAAGCGCCGGCAGCCACACGCCTGCCAGCCGGGAACACGATCCCGATCTGGCCGGGCCGCCCCTATCCGCTCGGCGCGGCCTTCGACGGCGCCGGCACCACGTTCGCCCTGTTCTCGGAGGTCGCTGAGCGCGTCGAGCTGTGCCTGTTCGACGCCGATGGACAGGAGACGCGGCTCGACCTGCCGGAGACCACCGGCTACGTCTGGCACGGCTATGTCCCGACGGTGGGCCCGGGCCAGCGGTACGGCTTCCGCGTCCACGGGCCGTGGGATCCGCGCCGGGGACTGCGCTGCAATCCCGCCAAGCTGCTGCTGGACCCGTACGCGAAGGCGGTCGAGGGATCGGTCCGCTGGCATCCGGCCTGCTACGGCCACGACCTCTCGGATCCCGACCGGCGTGACGATCGCGACAGCGCGCCGCACGTGCCCAGGTCGGTCGTTGTGAACCCCTACTTCGACTGGTCCGAGGACCGCGCTCCGCGCCGCGAGCTCCACGAGAGCGTGATCTACGAGACCCACGTCCGCGGCTTCACGATGACGCACCCCGAGATCCCCGACCGTCTCCGCGGCACCTACGCCGGGCTCGCCCACCCGGCGGCCGTCCGCCACCTGACCGACCTGGGCGTGACCGCCGTCGAGCTGATGCCCGTGCACCAGTTCGTCCACGAGCAGCACCTCGAGGACCGCGGCCTGCAGAACTACTGGGGCTACAACTCGGTCGGGTTCCTGGCGCCGCACAACGGGTACTCGAGCTCGGGCCAGGCCGGCGAGCAGGTCGGCGAGTTCAAGGCGATGGTCCGCGCGCTGCACCAGGCGGGGATCGAGGTGATCCTTGATGTCGTCTACAACCACACGGCCGAGGGCAACCACCTGGGTCCGGTGCTCGCGTTCAAGGGCATCGACAACGGCGCCTACTACCGCCTGGTCTACGACGACCGGCGCTACTACATGGACTACACCGGCACCGGGAACTCGGTGAACGTCCGCCACCCGCAGGTGCTGCAGCTGATCATGGACAGCCTGCGCTACTGGGTGCTCGAAATGCACGTGGACGGGTTCCGGTTCGACCTCGCGTCCACGCTCGCCCGCGAGCTCCACGATGTCGACCGGCTGTCGGCGTTCTTCGACCTGATCCACCAGGATCCGGTGGTCAGCCAGGTCAAGCTGATCGCTGAGCCGTGGGACGTGGGTGAGGGCGGCTACCAGGTCGGCAACTTCCCGGTGCTGTGGTCGGAGTGGAACGGTCGCTACCGCGACACCGCGCGCGACTTCTGGCGCGGCGAGCCCGGCACCATGGCCGACTTCGCCTATCGGCTCACGGGCAGCTCCGACCTCTACGAGGGGACCGGCCGCCGCCCGTACGCGAGCATCAACCTCGTCACGGCCCACGACGGGTTCACGCTCGCGGACCTGGTGGCCTACAACGAGAAGCACAACGACGCCAACGGCGAGAACAACCGCGACGGCGAGTCCCACAACCGCTCCTGGAACTGCGGTGTCGAGGGGCCCACCGACGACCCGGACGTGGTCCGGCTGCGCCGGCGGCAGCAGCGGAACCTGCTGGCCACGATGCTGCTGTCACAGGGCGTGCCGATGCTGCTGGGCGGCGACGAGATCGGGCGCAGCCAGGGCGGCAACAACAACGCCTACTGCCAGGACGGGCCCATCTCGTGGTACGACTGGGCGGCGGCCGACGAGCAGCTGCTGGCATTCACGACCCGGCTGATCGCGCTCCGCCGCGACCACCCGGTGTTCCGCCGGCGCCGGTTCTTTCAGGGCCAGCCGATCCACGGCTCGGAGCTGCTCGACATCGAGTGGTTCACCACCGACGGCGTGGAGATGGAGGAGGAGCACTGGGGCCAGGACCACGTGCGCGACCTCGGGGTGCTGTTGTCGGGCGACGCCATCCCCAGCCTTGACGACCGCGGCGGGCGCATTGTCGACGACACGTTCTACCTGCTGTTCAACGCGCGCGGCGATGACCTCACCGCGACGATCCCTGTCGACCGCGGCCTGCACTGGCAGACCGTCATGGACACGGCCCTCGAGCCGGCGTTCCCGGAGTCGGGCACCGTCTTCGAGGCGGGCGACGCGGTGCCCCTGGCCGCTCGGTCGGTCCTCGTCCTGCGACGGCTGGCGTAGCCGATGGCTGTGCCGATGCCTGGCGCCGGCCCCGGGCAGCCGCCCGCGGAGGGGACTGGCCCGCGCCGCGTGGACCCGCTCGCGACCTACCGCCTCCAGCTGACGCCGGCGTTCACCTTCGACGACGCGGCCGCCGTCGCGCCCTACCTCGAGTCGCTTGGCGTCAGCCATGTGTACGCATCGCCCTACCTGCGCGCGATGCCGGGCAGCGTGCACGGCTACGACGTGGTGGATCCGCGCACGGTGAACCCCGAGCTCGGCGGGGAGGCGGGGCACGCCCGCTTCTGCGCGACGCTCGGCCGTCACCACCTCGGACAGGTGCTGGACGTCGTCCCGAACCACATGGCCATCGGGCCCGAGAACCCGTGGTGGTGGGACGTGCTCGAGAACGGGCCCGCCAGCCGCTGGGCGATGGCGTTCGATGTGGACTGGGCCCACCCGGAGCCACACCTCCGGGAGCGGGTCCTGCTCCCGGTGCTCGGCGACCACTATGGCCGCGTGCTCGAGGCCGGGGAGCTCCGGCTGGCCTGGGACGGGCGGCACTTCAACGTCCGCTACTTCGACCAGCGGTTCCCGGTCGCCCCGCGGAGCCTGGACGAGCTCCTCGCAACGGCAGCGGATCGGGCTGGATCGCCCGAGCTTGCGTTCCTCGCGGATGCCTTCGGCGCCCTGCCGATGTCCACGGTCACCGAGGAGGCGCTGCGCGACCGGCGCCACCGCGACAAGGAGGTGCTGGAGGATCGGCTGGCTGCCCTCGCCACCGGCGACGAGCGGGTGGCCGAGGCGATCGAGGCGGTCGTCGCGGCCGCGAACGCCGACGTCGAGGCCCTCGACCGCGTGCTCGAGCGCCAGAACTACCGGCTCGCCTGGTGGCGAGCGGCCCGGCGTGACCTGGGCTACCGGCGCTTCTTCGACGTGACCAACCTTGTCGGGCTGCGCATCGAGGACCCGCGCGTGTTCGCGGAGACGCAGGCGCTGATCCTCGACTGGCTGGCCGCCGGCGTGCTGGACGGGCTGCGGATCGACCACCCCGACGGGCTGCTCGACCCGGAGGGCTACCTGCGCCGCCTGCGCTGGGCCAGCCCGCGTGCGTGGATCGTGGTGGAGAAGATCCTGGAGCCCGGCGAGGACCTGCGCCGGGGCTGGCCGGTGGCGGGCACCAGCGGCTACGACTTCCTGCGCCGCGTCAACGGCCTCCTCGTGGACCCGGCAGGCGAGACGGTGCTCACCGCGATCCACGCGGAGATGACCGGCGAGGAGCGCCCATTCCCGGCGATCGTCCGGGCCTCGAAGGAGGCCGTCCTCGACGAGGCGCTGGGCTCCGAGCTGGGCCGGCTGACGGCGCTGCTGCTCGACATCCTGGAGCGCCACCGCCGGCATCGGGACCACACGCGCCACGACCTGCACGAGGCGCTCCGTGCGCTCCTCGTCGCGTTCCCCGTCTACCGCACCTACGTCCGCGTGGATGTCGCCGAGGACGGGCGGCATGTGGCGCAGGTCGCGCCCGAGGACGAGGCGGTGGTCGACGAGGCGATCGAGCGGGCGAAGACCTACCGCCCCGACCTGCCGGCCGACCTGTTCGACGTGCTGGGCGACCTGCTGCTGCTCCGCCGTCCAGGCGATGAGCTGGAGGAGGAGCTGGCCCTCCGGTTCCAGCAGCTCACCGGCCCGGTCATGGCCAAGGGCGTCGAGGACACCGCCTTCTACCGGGACCTTCGGCTGCTGTCGCTGAACGAGGTGGGCGGCGACCCCGCCCGGTTCGGGATGGCCCCCGCCGAGGTGCACGAGGCTCACCGCGTGGCCCAGGAGCGATGGCCGCTCGGGATGCTCACCACCTCTACGCACGACACCAAGCGCAGCGAGGATGTCCGGGCCCGGCTGGCGGTCATCTCGGAGATCCCCGAGGAGTGGGCGAGCGCCGTCCGCGAGTGGCGGCGGATGGGCGACGCGTACCGCACGGAGTCCGGACCCGACGGCCACGCGGCGTACCTGCTGCTCCAGACGCTCGTCGGGGCGTGGCCGATCGAGATGGACCGGCTCGGGCCGTATCTCACCAAGGCCCTGCGCGAGGCGAAGCTGAGGACGTCGTGGACGAATCCGGACGAGGCGTACGAGGCTGCGGTCCTCGGGTTCGCGGGCCGCCTGCTCGGCGACCCGGCGTTCCGGGCCTCGATTGAGGGCTTCGTGCGCCGCGTGCTGTGGCCCGGCCGCGTCAACTCGCTCGCCCAGCTCCTGATCCGGCTCACCGCCCCGGGCGTCCCGGATGTGTACCAGGGGACCGAGCTCTGGGACTTGAGCCTCGTGGATCCGGACAATCGTCGGCCGGTCGACTACACGCTGCGGCAGCGTCTGCTGAAGGAGTTGACGGGCGAGGACCCGCCATCGCCCGAGACCCTCGCGGCGCGCCTTGACGATCCAGCCGAGCCCGGGTCGCCCAAGCTGGCCGTGCTTCGCGCGGCGCTGATGGCGAGGGCCGGCGATCCGGGCGCCTTCGGTGCCGAGGCCACGTACGAGCGGCTCGCGGTGTTCGGCTCGGCCTCGGAGCGGGTCTTCGCCTTCCTCCGCTCCGGCCGCATGGCGACGATCGTTCCGCGGCTGACGCTCGGACTGGCAGACGGCTGGGGCAACACGGCCATCGCGATGCCGATGGGCGTGTGGCGCGATGCGCTGACCGGCGACGCCCATGAGGTCATCCGGCCGCGCGGGGCGCGCGGCTCGGCGAACCTCGGCGTCGTGCTCGCGGCCAACCTGCTCGGCCGCTTCCCGGTGGCGCTGCTGGTCCGCGAGCGGGACGCGTGACGGCGTTCCGCGTCTGGGCCCCGCGGCCGGAGCGCGTGGAGCTGGTCCTCGGCCGGGAGGGCGACGCCGCGGCGGGCGGCGGCACGGCGCGGGTTCGGGTCGCCATGACCCCGGGTGACGGCGGATGGTGGTCCGCAGAGGTCCCGGGCGCCGGGCCCGGCACCGACTACGGGTACATGCTTGACGGGGAGGGACCGTTTCCCGACCCCCGCTCGCCGTGGCAGCCGGCGGGCGTCCACGGCCTGTCGCGGACGGTCGACCACGGCGCCTTCGCGTGGACAGACGACGGCTGGAGCGCGCCGCCGCTCGCGCAGGCGGTGATCTACGAGCTCCACGTCGGCACGTTCACGCCGGCCGGGACGTTCGACGGCGTGGCGGACCGGCTCGACGACCTGGTCGCGCTCGGCGTGACCCACGTCGAGCTGATGCCCGTGGTCGAGTTCCCCGGCTCGCGCGGCTGGGGCTATGACGGCGTGGACCTGTTCGCGCCCCACCACGCCTACGGCGGGCCGGACGGGCTCAAGCGGCTCGTGGACGCCTGCCATGCCCGCGGCCTCGCGGTGTTGATCGACGTGGTCTGGAACCACCTCGGCCCGGACGGCAACTACCTCGGGCGGTACGGGCCCTTCTTCTCGGACCGCTACCGGACTCCATGGGGGGACGCCGTCAATTTCGACGGCCGCGGCTCGGACGAGGTCCGCGCGTTCGTGCTCGACAACGCCGGCTTGTGGCTCCGCGACTACCACGCCGACGGGCTGCGCATCGACGCCGTCCACGCCATCTTCGACCAGTCGGCCACGCACATCCTCGAGTCGGTGGCCGGGGAGGTCCACGCGCTCGGCGAGCGACTGCAGCGTCGCCTGGTGGCCATTGCGGAGAGCGACCTCAACGACCCCCGGCTGGTGCGCGACGTGGCCGACGGCGGCTACGGCCTGGACGCGCAGTGGAACGACGACTTCCGCCACGCCCTGCACGTGGCCCTGACCCGGGAGTCAGACGGGTACCACGGCCAGTACCGGGGCCTCGACGATGTGGCCGCCGCGCTCCGCCGGGTCTTCGTGTACGACGGCCGCTACTCGGCCTTCCGAGGGCGGACGCACGGCCGGCCGGTCGGGGCGCTGCCGTCCACCCGCTTCGTGGGCTTCCTCCAGAACCACGACCAGGTCGGCAACCGGGCGCTGGGCGAGCGGATCGGGAGCCTCGTGGCACCCGAGGCGGTCAAGGCGGCGGCCGCCCTGGTCCTGCTGGGCCCGTTCGTCCCGCTGCTGTTCGCCGGTGAGGAGTGGGGGGCGTCGAGCCCGTTCCAGTACTTCACCGACCACCAGGACCCCGCGCTCGGGGCCGCCGTGCGTGACGGCCGGCGGCGGGAGTTCCCGGCGTTCCAGCGTGACGGGATCGAGGTGCCGGACCCGCAGGCAGCCTCGACGTTCGAGCGCTCGCGGCTCGACTGGGCGGAGCGGGCGCGCGAGCCGCACGCCTCGATCCTGGCGTGGTACCGGGTCCTGATCGCCTACCGGACCGCCCATCCGTCAGTCCACGACGGCGGGCGGCCCGCCGTGGCGCTCGACGCGGGCGAGGGCTGGATCGTGGTCGCCCATGGTCCGGCACGGCTCGTGGCGAACCTCGGCCCGTCAGAGCGGACGGTCACGCTCGAGCGGCCCGGATCGTGGCAGGTGGTGCTGGCATCGGCCGCCGGCGTCTCGATCGCCGCCGGCGCCGTCCGGCTGCCGGGCTGGTCCGCCGCGCTGGTCGAGCCGGATGGGCCGGAGCCGATCGCCCGCCCGCCCCGGGGCTGACCGGGCCCCCGGTTGACAGCCCGGCCGCATCGCCGCACGCTCGCGACATGACCACCCGGCGCGTGGCGTGGCGTCGGACGGACGAGGTCCGCACCGACGAGCACTGCACGATCTCCGTCCGCGACGCGGGCCTCTCGATCGTCGGCACCGTCCTCGGCGCCGAGGGCGGCCTGCCGATCCGCATCGAGTACCGCGTCTTCGCCGATGGGGCGGGCGCCACCACGGCCGTCCATGTCCGCGACTACCGGGGGTTCGCGCAGCGCCAGCTGGCCCTCGCCCGCGACCCGAAGGGGAACTGGACGGTCAACGGCGTGGCCGATCGGACGCTCAAGGGCTGCGTGGACGTGGACCTGGCGTGCAGCCCGTCGACCAACACCCTGCCCATCCGGCGGCTTCGGCTCGGCGTCGGTGGGTCGGCGACGATCAAGGCGGTGTTGGTCCGCTTCCCGGAGCTGACCGTGGAGAAGGCCTCCCAGACCTACTCCCGCCCGGACGAGTTCGCCTACCGGTACTCGAGCGGGACGTACGAGTCGGAGCTTGTCGCCGACGACGACGGCGTCGTGGCCCAGTACGGTCCATGGGAGCGGACCGGCGTGTCGGACGGCCTCGACGACACGACCCCCCTCGACGCGGGGTAGCGGGGCGGAGGCCGCCCCGCCGAAACCCCCGCTCGCGGGACGGCCCGAACCGGCCTCCAGCAGGCCGGTCAGCTCGCCGGCGCCCCGTCGGACGCGTCGACGATCCGGCCCAGGAACAGGACGGCGCCCGTCTCCAGATCGCGCACGGCGAACACGAACGGGCGGTCCACCTTGAGGGTCACGGTCTCTGATGGGGCAGCCGCTCCGGCCATCACCACGGCCGTTGCCGCGGCGGCCTCCGTCCCGGCCTCGTCCACGTCGATGTTCGCCTGGTGGACCACCGCGCTGATGAACAGGCGCTCCTCGGTCGTGATGCCGGAGAAGTCCGCGGTCGAGGCGTCGAGCGCAGACGGCATGCCCAGCTGGGCGAGCAGGTCGCCGAGGCTCGCGCTCGTCTGGGTGCCGAAGCGGGGCAGCGACAGGTCGACCTCGCGTGACGCGAGTCCGCCCGTGATCGCGTCGAGCCCGGCTGCGTCGAACTGGCGCTCGAACGAGGCCAGGCTGTCGGGCACGATCACCAGCATCGCGAGCTGGCGGCCGACGTAGGGGAGCTGGACCGCCTGCCAGCCGGCGCCACTCGCGTACTCGAGCGAGCCGTAGCTGTGCATGAACGGCACGGTCACGGAGGTGCCGGCCGACGTCAGGAAGGGGCCGGGCTGGGTGGCCTCGACCTCGAACGGCGTGAGCCATGGCGCCTTGAGGTAGATCGCGTTGACCAGGATCAGGCGCGTCATGGCGTCCACGGTGCCCTGGCCGAGCAGCTCCTTGATCCGCTGCTCGGTCTGGTCGGAGACCCATCCGTTGACGAGCGACCGAGCGGCCTCCGCCGCCTGCTTGAAGTCCACCAGCTCCACGCCGGTGCCGAACTGCGCGGCGAGCGCGTCGAGGTAGGAGGGCTGGAGCGTGAGGCCCTGCTGCACGAACGACCCGTTGGTGACGCGCAGGGTGACGGTCTGCGGCTTGCCGCTCTGGTCGTCGAAGCTGCCGCTCCGGTCGTTGAGCGCATTGTCGAGGCTTGCGACCCAGGCGGCCCGGCCGTCCGCGGCCAGTCCGTGGAGGACGGCGTCCATCTCGCTCGCGGTGGCGCCGCGCGCACCGGCGCGAGCCATGGCCAGGGCGATGGCGACACTCGCCGGGGAGATCACCATGTTGCCGCCCTCGTCCCGGATGCGGGCGTAGAGGTCGAGCCCGAACGCGTTGACGGCCGACCCGGCGCTCGACGCATCGGCGGGAGAGCTGGCGAGATGGGCGACCCCGTTGGCCATGGCGAGCTCGATGCCGCCGGCCGTGGCCGAATCGGACGGCGTGGGCACGGGCCCGATCGGCGTGCTCGGAGTCGGGGTGGACGGCGTGCCGGCGCAGGCGGTGACCAGCGTGGCAGCGAGGAGAAGGACAGGCAGGCGGCGCATGGGTGACCTCGGGTTGGCGGGACGCCCTCCTCCCGACGGCGGTCGAGGCTTCCGGGTTCCGCGCGGGTCGCACCGCACCCTCGCCCGGCGCGCCGGCCCGGTAGGATCGACCGATGCGCCTGATCCCCTGGGAGGAGGAGCGCCTCCAGATCTTCACCGCCGCCGAGCTGGCGCGCTGGCGACGCGGGCGCGGGCTGCTGCTCAACCACCCCGAGGCCGTCGCGGTCATCTGCGACGCGATGCTCGAGGCCGCGCGCGCCGGGCTGGGCTACCCGGAGGTCGAGGCCGCCGGGCGCGCGGCGGTGGATCCCGACCAGGTGATGCCCGGTGTCCGCGAGCTGCTCGGCGAGGTGCGCCTCGAGGTCCTGCTCGGCGACGGGGCACGGGTGGTCGTGCTCGTGGACCCGCTCGACCGCGGCCAGCCGGTGGACGCGTTCGGGCCCGGCGCGCTGGTGATCGGCGACGCGGCCGACGTGGTCGTCAACGACGGGCGTGAGGCGATCGAGCTCGAGGTCACGAGCAGGTCGCGGCGGCGGGTCCGCGTCTCGTCGCACTTCCCGTTCCACCGCCTCAACCCGCGCCTCGTGTTCGACCGGGAGGCGGCTCGCGGCTTCCGGCTGGATGTGCCGGCAGGGGCCTATGTCGGCTGGGAGCCGGGCGAGACGAAGACGGTTCGGCTGGTGCGCATGGCCGGCCGTCAGGGCGCGCAGCGGGGACGACCGCAGGCGGATGCTCCGGGCGGCGACGGGGCCGACCGATGAGCCGGCTCTCCGCCGAGGAGTACCGCGCGAGGTACGGCGCCACGACGGGCGACCGCGTCCGCCTGGGCGACACCGACCTCTGGCTCCGCGTGCAGGAGGACCGCACCGCACGCGGCGACGAGCCCGTCTGGGGCTATGCCAAGAACCTGCGGATGCGCATCGCGCAGGATGACGCCGCGGCCGGCCCATCGGAGCTGGACATCGTGCTCGCCGGCGCGCTCGTCGTCGATCCCGTCATCGGCGTGGTCAAGGCCGACATCGGGATCAAGGACGGCCGGATTGCCGGCATCGGCCGCGCGGGCAGCCCGGACATCAGCGACGGCATCGACCTGGTGGTCGGTCCGCACACCAAGCCCTACATGGCCTACGGGCTGATCGCGACGCCGGGCGGCGTCGACACGCATGTCCACACGATCTCGCCCGAACTCCTCGCGCCGGCCCTCTCCGGCGGCGTGACCACGTTCATCACCGCCGGCTTCGAGGAGCCGCCGTACGCGATGGAGCGCGTGCTGGCCGGGCTCGAGACCTGGCCGGTCAACGTCGGCCTGCAGGCGGGAGCGCGGGCCATCGAGGACGGCCACCTCGACGAGCTCCTGGCGGCCGGTGCCACCGGCTTCAAGATCCACGAGGACAACGGCGCCTACCCGGACCTGATCGACCACGTGCTGCGCTACGCCGATGCGCACGACGTGACCGTCAGCCTCCACACCGACGGGCTCCACGAGTCGGCCGAGCTGGAGGACACGGTGGCCGCCATCGCCGGCCGCACGGTCCACGCCTACCACGTGGAGGGGACGGGCGGCGGCCACGTGCCCGACCTGCTGGGCCTCGTCCGGGAGCCATCGGTCCTGTGCTCGTCCACGACGCCGACGCTGCCGTTCGGTCTCCACGCCGCGGTCGAGCACGTGCCGATGACGATGGTCAACCACGGCCTGTCCTGGACCGTGCCGGGCGATCTCGAGCTCGTGGGCGAGCGGATCCTCGAGGCGCGCATGGCCGCGGAGGGGCCGCTCCACGAGCTCGGCGCCATCGGGATCGTCAACTCCGACTCCCAGGGGATGGGCCGGATCGGCGAGTCGTTCCGACGCACCTTCCAGCTGGCCCACGTGATGAAGGCATGGCGCCGGAGCGGCGCGGCGGCGGGAATCCCGGGCCTGCCGGAGGATCTGGGCGCCGACGCGGTCCTGGCCGGCGCGGCAGACCCCGCCGACGACCGCGACGACACGGCTCGGGTGCTGCGCTACCTCGCGAAGGTGACGCTGGAGCCCGCGATCGCACACGGCGTCGCCGACCACGTGGGCTCACTGCGGCCCGGTCGCCTGGCCGACATCGTGCTGTGGAAGCCGGGATTCCTCGGCGTCAAGCCCGAGTGGGTGCTGAAGGGCGGCTTCCCGGCTTGGGGCCCGCTCGGCGAGGGGAACGCGTCACTCGAGCGGGCCGAGCCGACCCGCTACCGCGCGGACTGGGCGGGCATGCCGAACGCCGCGCCGACGGTGTCGCTCACCTTCGTGTCCACCGCGGCCGACCGGGCTGCCCTGGCCCGACGGCTGGCGACACGACGCGCGCTGGTCCCCGTCCGCGGCGTCCGCGGCCTGACGCGCGCCGCGCTCCACGCGAACCGCGCGACGGCGCCGGTGGACATCGACGTCCGGTCGGGCGCCGTGTCGCTGGCCGGCCGACCGCTCGCGGTGGCGCCGGTGTCCGAGGTGCCGCTCAGCCGCCGCTACCTGCTGCGCTGAGGGCGTGCCGTCGAGCGGTACCCCATACTCCGCCCATGGCGACGATCATCGACGCGTATCCGGTCCTCGGCCTGCGCATCGCCGCCGGCCCGCTCGAGCTGCGCGGCATCGACGACGCTGACCTCGCGGCGCTGATCGAGCTCGCCCAGAGGGGCGTCCACCCACCCGAGGAGATGCCGTTCAGCCACCCCTGGACCGACGCGCCCGAAGCCGAGCTGCCGCTCCGCTTCGCGCAGTACCACTGGGGGAACCGGTCCACCTTCGCGCCGGAGGACTGGAAGCTCGATCTCGTCGTGCGGTGGGAGGGCGCCATCGTCGGCACGCAGGGCTTCATGACGCACCACTTCCTCGTGACCAGGACCGGCGAGACCGGCTCGTGGCTGGGGCGCGAGCTCCAGGGCCGGGGCATCGGGACGCGAATGCGCCAGGCGATGTGCGCCTTCCTGTTCGACGACCTCGGCGCCGAGCAGCTCACCTCGGCCGCGTTCGTGGACAACCCGGCCTCGCTCGCGGTGAGCCGCAAGGTGGGCTACCAGCCGAACGGGATCCGGCGCATGGAACGGCGCCCGGGCGAGTGGCAGTACAACCAGGCGCTGCTGCTGACGCCGGAGACGTTCGTGCGCGGGCCGGCGATCACCGTCGAGGGGCTGGCGCCGTTCCGTCGATTCGTCGGTCTGGACGCCTGAGTCGTCCTCGCCCTACCAGATGTCCCCGACCGTGAAGCCCTCCGGGAAGGGGTCCGTGGGATCGACCACGTACGAGGCGAGCGCGTAGACCCAGCCGGTGCCGGTGATCTCGGGCACGACCGCCGCCCGGTCGCCGACAAGCGCCTCCTCGACAAGGCGTCCCGTGAACACCGTGTCCACGATGCTCTCGTGGCGGAACGGCTCGCCGAGTGCCAGCCGGCCCTTCGCGTGGAGCACGGCCATCTTGGCGCACGTCCCGGTCCCGCAGGGGGAGCGGTCCAGCACGCCGGTCCAGGTCCGCGGATCGTCCAGGCGCGCAGTCCGGGTGGAGACGGTCGTGGCATTGCGCCACGAGTTGCGCGCGTCGTGCGGCGGGCCGGACAGCTGGCCGATCGTGATCCCTGCGAACCCGGGCTGCTCGGGATGGACCACCGGCAGCTGCTCGGCGGCGGCGGCCTTGATCAGCTCCGTCACCCGCGTGATGTCGCGGCCCTCATCCGGCGTGAGGCGGAAGCCGAGCGCCCCGGCGTCGGCGATGACGTGGAACATGCCGCCGTAGGCGACGTCGACGGTGACGGTCCCGAGCGTGGGGACCTCGACCGCGGCATCGAGGTGGGTGGCGAACGCCGGCACGTTGCGGAACGTGACGCCGGTGACCTTGCCGCCCTCGCAAGTCGCGCGCACGCGGATCAGCCCGGCCGGCGCCTCGAGCACGACCTCCGTGACCGGCTCGACCATCGGCAGCATGCCCGTCTCGAGCAGCGCGGTCGCCACGCAGATCGTGTTCGAGCCCGACATCCCCGGGTACTCGGTGTGCTCCATGATCACGTAACCCGCCTGCGCCTCGGGACGGGTGGGCGGCAGGATGACGTTGGCGCACAGTGCGGGATAGCCGCGGGGCTCGCGCAGCATCAGGCGGCGCAGCTCGTCGCCGTGGCGCTCGAGGTGGCGCGCCTTCTCGAGCATCGTCTCCCCGGGCACGTCGAGCACGCCGCCGACGATGACCCGTCCGGGCTCGCCCGCAGCGTGGACGTCCACCGCCTGGAGCATCCGGGCCAACCGCATCGCGGGTCGTCCTCCTTCGGGCTTCGGCCCTCGGCCTGGCGCTCGCGGGTCAGCGACGCCGGGCGTCGGCCATCTCGCGGGCCATGTCGCGCTTGGCGTCGCGGTCGGCGATCTCGCGACGGCGGTCCCACGACTGCTTGCCCCGGGCCAGGCCGAGGCGGACCTTGGCGAGGCCGCGGTCGTTGATGTAGATCTCCAGCGGGACGAGCGTCAGGCCCTTCGCCTTGGTCTTGCCCAGAAGCTCGTCGATCTCGGCCCGGTGGAGCAGCAGCTTGCGCATCCTCTTGGGCTCGTGGTTGAAGCGCAAGTCCGCGGTGCCCCAGGGCGCGATGTGCAGGCCGATGATCCAGGCCTCGTCCTTCTCGATCCGCGCGTACGCGTCGGCCAGGCTGACCTTGTGGTCCCTGACGCTCTTGATCTCCGTGCCGAGCAGCACGATGCCAGCCTCGAAGGTGTCCTCGATGCTGTACTCGTGGCGTGCCTTGCGGTTCTGGGCGATGGTCACGCCCATGGGCGGCTCCTCTGCGCTGGGGCTGGCGCCAGTGTTGCACGCGCTGCCGTGCAGACTGGACCGCTGGCTGCGGAACGGGCGATGCCGGACTGGAGCTGGCCCGGCGGACGCGCGCCGGACGCACGAACGCCGGCCCGTGAACGGACCGGCGTTCGCATTGCTACCGACCACCCGTCGGGACCGCCTCTAGGCGACGGCCTCCGGCGAGGTGGTGCAGCAACTACCGCTATCTGTCACTGCACATCACCTCCTTTCGTTCGGGCGGAACGTACCCGATCCCGCCCGGATGCGCAAGTTGCACGGCAGGTGCGCGGAGCCGCGCGACCGTGCGGGCACCGGCGTGCGGCGAGGCTGGCCGGTCCGCCCCTCCTGCCGCGCGCGGCGTCCGCTGTCGGTGACGGGCCGCCCGCCGTCGGTCATCCCCCTGGCGCGAACCCCAGCGCGGCGAGCCCGGCGTCGAGGACGGGGTCCTCGCCGGGCTTGGTGGTCTGGGCGGCGACCACCACGTCGGGTGTGATGCCGGCCCCGTTGATCCACGTCTTGTCGGGTGTCAGCCAGCGGGCGATCGTGAGCCGGAAGCCGCCGTTGTTGCCGTCGAGCTGCGTCCACTGCTGGACCGTGCCCTTGCCGTAGGTCTTCGAGCCCACGAGCTCCGCGCGCCCGCGATCGTGGAGGGCGGCGGACACGATCTCCGACGCCGACGCCGTCCCGCCGTCCACGAGGACGACCACCCTGATCGACGGGTCGGTGGCGGCGCCGCCGGGGTCGGCGACGACCTGCGTCAGAGTGCCGGCGGCGTCCTGCTCCCAGAACACCGTGCCGCTGGCGAGGAACTGGCTGGCGATGTCGCGGGCGGCGGTGACGAATCCGCCGGGGTTGCCGCGCAGGTCGATGAGGAGCGCCTTCTGACCCGCCTTGACATCACCGGCGACCGCGGCCTTGAAGTCGATCGAGGCCTGGTCGCTGAAGCCCGCCAGCTTGATGTACCCGACCGCGCCGTTGGCCAGCGTCTTGGTGGAGACCTCCGGCTGGAGGATGTTGGCACGGGTGATCGTCACGCTGAACGGGGCGGCAGCTCCGCGCACGATCGAGAGCGTGACGGTGGTGCCCTTGGGGCCGCGGATCTTCTGCGTGGTCTGGTCGACGGTGAGCCCGTCCACGCTGGCGCCGTCGACGCTCGCGATCACGTCGCCCGGCAGGAGACCCGCCTGCTCGGCCGGCGAGCCCGCGATGACCGATTCGACCGCCAGCCGGCAGGTCGCGGAGAGCGGCGTGCAGGACGTGTTCGTCCCGTGGGCGTCCACCGTGCCCACGGTGGTGCCGATCCCCGAGAACTGGCCGGAGATGCCCTGGAGCGACGCCTTGAACTCGTCCGGGGTCATGTAGAACGAGAACGGGTCGTTGAGCGCGGCGATCATCCCCTTGATCGCGCCCTGGACCAGCGCGGAGCGGTCGACCGGCCCTCCTGCGTAGCGCTCGGTGATGGCGGTGTAGGTGTCCCAGAAGGGCTGCCAGGCCTGCTGCTCGGACACGGGCGTGCCCGGCTGCTGCGCGGCCTGCTGGCCGAGCGACCAGCCGGCCAGGAACAGCGTCGTGCCCGTGATGACGGCGACGAGGGCGCCGGCGATGATAAGCGCCCCTCCGCGACGACGCGACGGCTCGACGGCGGCCGAGGGGGTGGTGCCGGGCTTCACGGCGTCGGCCGCGCCGGACGCGCCCGGGGCGGCGTTGCCGGCGGGCTCGGCTTGATCGCGATGGAGGGTCATGTCCGCGGTTCTCGCTGGGGCGCCCACGTGGGCCGGTGGGCGTCAGCGTACCGCCGCGCCGCCAACCGGGCCCCGGCGGGCAGGGGAGGCTACCGGATGAGGTAGGTGCGGACGGAGATCCAGGCGCCCACGACGCCCACGCCCACGCCGGTGCCCAGCACGAGGGCCGCCGTGTCGCGCCCGATCGACCCGAGCTCGATCGGCAGGACGTTGAAGAAGCCGACCATCGCCTGGGACAGCGGGTCGCTCGCCAGCCCCAGCAGGCCCAGCGTGATGAGGGCGCCAAGGAGGCCGACCAGGGCGCCCTCGAACACGAACGGCCATCGGATGAACGCGTCTGAGGCGCCGACGAGGCGCATGATCTCGATCTCCTCGGCGCGGGCGACGACGGCCAGCCGGATGGTGTTCACGATGATGAACAGCACGATGACGCCGACGATTCCCAGGATCACGATGCCCGCCGTGCGGACGATCCCGGTGAAGGTCAGGACGCGATCGACCAGTGCCTGGATGTTGATCACCGACCGCACGATCGGGTCGTCGTGGATCGCTGACACGACCGTGTTCAGCTGCGCCGGGTCGTGGAGCTTGACGTTGATGCTCGCGTAGAGCGGGTTCTGGTCCAGCGAGGCAGTGAGGTCGGGCCGCCCCTGCGCCTGGAGCTGGGCGCGGAAGTTCGCCAGCGCCTGGTCGCGCGACACGAACTCCACCGACGCGACCTCCGGCATCGCCTGGACCTTCGCCACCAGCGCGTCCACCTGGTCCGAGGTGGCCGTGTTCTGGATGTACGCCACCACCTCGACCTTCTGCTCCACGAACGAGAGGCTGGCGAGCAGGACGTTCTGG
>JAKAMV010000123.1 GCA_021812735.1 Chloroflexota bacterium
GGCCGACCGGCCGGCCAGTCGGGCCCGTGGGTCGCGGAGGCGGCCATGGCCTGCCCGGGCGCCGCGGGCGCCGGTTCTGCGGGCGGCGCCGCGGTTGCGACGGGATCGGCGATGGGCGGCGTCGGCTTGGGCGCGGGCTCGGCGGCGAAGGGGGCCTGGACCGCCGGTGTCGCCGGTGCATGCCAGTTCGGGCCGGTCGGCGGGGTGGCTGCCCCGGAGGCGGCCATCTGCGCCCGGACCTCGCTGTCGCGGGCGGCGCACCGGACCTCGAGCCGGATCATCAGCACCGCCAGCAGGATCGTGCCGACGGCCACCATGACGGCCACCACGACGCCGAGCCAGAAGCCCTGGTCGAGGACGTCGCCGAAGGTCTTGACCACCGCGTCCAGGTCGCCGGCCTGGAACTGCGGGATCAGCGCCCGGGCACCGGCCCACGTGATGGCCCAGCCGCCGATCGCGCTGACGAAGTACGACCCGACCAGCCCGATCCACGCTGCGAGCACCATGAGCGCGCCGCCGCCCTCGGGGTCGACCCGGTACAGGAGGTCCTGGAGCATGCCGGGCACCTCGATCAGGTTCCAGACGGGGATCAGCGCGTAGACGAACACGCGGACCGGGCTGCGCGACGGCGCTCCGCCGCCGAGCAGCGGGACGTTGCGCGTGACGAGGCCCAGCCAGCCCGCGAAGCAGAGGAGGGCGAGCAGCGTGAGGCCGAAGCGCAGCAGCGAGAGCAGCCCGAGCTGGACGGACTGGGTCACCAGGGCCTGGTCGACGGCGTCGCGGCCCGCGGTCAGGGCATCCACGAACGCCTGCCGCATCGCCGGGTAGTCCGCAGCCTGGAGCCGCAGGACCACGATGCCGAGGATCGCCACGGCTGCCAGGAGCGCCACCGTGACGAGCGCCAACGGCCACGAGCTCACGTAGCTCCGGACGCTCCGCTCGAGGGCCGCGCTCTCGGCCCGCAGGTCGAGGCCGGGCGCGTCCATGGCGCCGGAGCGGGGCGCGGCGCAGTGGTAGCACAGGTCGTCGCGGCGGCGGTTGATCGACCTGCAGGCGTCACAGACCCAGACGTCGTTCACGAGGCGAATGCTAGGGGCTCGCGACCCACCATGGAAGATCGGATGGGATCGGCGCGCGGTCGGGCCGGGCACGGCGGCCGCAGACGGTACAGTGGCGCCGTGACCCCCCCGCAGACGCCCCGGCACCGGCAGCCGGTCGAGTACAAGGGCGAGCCGCTCGAAGCGGCCCGTGGCCCCGGCCTCGGCTGCTTCTGGCTCCAGATGGTCCTGTTGGTGGTGCTCATCGTCCTGACGCCGATGTCGGCGATGGCGTGGGACTGGCCGGTGTGGGCCACCGCCATCCTGTTCGTGGCGATGCTGCTCCTGCTGCTGCTGAGCGGGCAGACGATGATCTTCCTGCTGCGGATCGTGGCCGCCGGGCGCGAGGAGGGTCGCCGCCGCCCGCTCGCGAGCACCACGCCGACCGTCGGCCAGCTCGAGGACGCAGCTCCGTCACCGGGCGAGTCCACCGACGTCATGGACGCGGCCGACGCGGCGGCCGGCACGGGTGGCGCCCGCGATGCCGGGAGCTCCCCGCCGGGCATGCGACAATAGGCCCTCGACCACAGCGCCAGCGGAGGCCCGTTTCGTTCGTGCCCGTCCTCGCCACCTACTTCTCCGTTCGCCGCGGCCGGGACCCGTTCTTCAAGTTCTTCATGAAGACGTTGTTCCCGCGCCAGGTGAAGGAGTACGAGGAGAAGTTCGGGATCAAGTTCCTGGGCTGGTACAACGTCGCCCACGGCTGGGACTTCGACAACGTCATCATGTTCGACCTGCCCGACTACGCGACCCTGGACAAGCTGGAGGCCGACGAGGCCGCCCGCGCACTGGGCCATCGCGCGGGCGAGTGGATGTTCGAGCGGCACCACTCGATGTTCCTCCGAGAGCGGCTCGGACCGGACCTCGAGTACCACGGGTAGAGGAGGCGGAACGATGGACGTGAGCCGCAACGACACGCTGAGTGCGCTCGCCAACGACGCCGCCCTCGAACGGACGGCCTTCCTGGTCGAGGCCACCGATCAGCTCCGCAAGTTCCTGGACCGAAATGCGGACCGGATCAAGGAGCTGGGCGGCCTCACGCTGATCGACGAGGACCCCGACTACCTCTCGATCGCCCCCGACGGGACCTTCCGCGTGCGCAGCCGCTACGAGGACCCGGACACGGGCGAGTGGGTGTCGGAGACGGAGGTCGTCGATTCGCCGGCCGAGCTCGTCGAGCTCTACAACCCGGCCGAGGTCTACACCGCGTTCGCGGAGGCCGCCCGCGAGGCCGCTGGCTTCGAGCCAGAGCCCACGGCCGCGGGCGAGCTGCTGGCCACCGCGGGCATCGCGCCCGAGGAGACGTTCGCGCTCGACACCGACGACGACGGGTACGCCGGCGCCGCCGACACCTGGGCTGCGGGCCGGGCACCCGTCCTCGAGGCCGAGGACGAGGAGTCCGCCGCGCTTGCGCTCTACAACCTGGCCCTCGACTTCCAGGAGAAGAGCCAGCAGAACGAGGCCGCCCTGCTCGAGCAGTTCGAGGAGGCGGTCGGCAAGCTCACCGCCCTGGTGGGCGACCTGGTGATCGTGGACGACGAGGACGAGCGCCTCATCCTGGGCTCCTCGGGCCGGTTCCGCGCCGAGGTCCTGCCCGAGGACGCCGACGGGTCCTGGCGCGAGCTCACCGCCCCCGACGACGTCGTCGAGTTCTACGACCCCACCGACGTCTTCGGCGACCTCGCCGACTCGCTCGCCGAGGCCTACCCGTCCGTCGCGCCCGAGACAGCCGATGACGAAGAGGGCGACGAGGGCGAGGGCGAGGACGACGACGAGGGCGAGGGCGACGACGAGGAGGGCAAGGACCTCTAGGCCCGGCCGTCCGCCCCCGCCGTGCGCGCCCTCGGCGCCGAGCTCGTCGAACGCCGGGAGATCGGCCCCGGACAGTGGCTGCTCGCATGGCACGCCCCGGCTGTCGCGAGCGGGGCGCGGGCCGGGCAGGCGGTGCACGTCCGCACGGTCGAGGCCGGCGGGATGCCGCTCCGGCGGCCGTACCCGATCGCGACGGCCGATGCCACGCTGGGCACGCTCACGATCCAGGCGGCGGGACACGCCGAGGCATCGGGGAGCTCGCCGCCGGCCTGGGCCGCAGCGCTGCGGACCGGCGACCGGATGGACCTGGCCGGCCCGTTCGGCCGCCCGCTCGAGGTGGACCCGCGATCGCGTCACCTGCTCGTGGTGGCCGACGGCCCGTCGATCGCCGCAGTCCGGCTGCTGCTCGACGAGGCCGTGCGCGACGGCCGATCAGTGGTCCTGCTCCACGGCGCACCGACCGCCGCCTCCGTGTACCCCTCGAGCCTGCTCCCCGACGAAGTGGAGTACGTCGTGGCGACCGAGGACGGCTCGCTCGGGCACCGCGGGTCGGTGACGGATCTGCTGCTGGAGTACGAGGCGTGGGCCGACCAGGCATTCGCCGCGGGTCCCACCGCCCTGCTCGGCGCCATGGCGGCGCTTGCGACGGGACGCCGCCAGCGGCTGGGCGTCGCGACCCTCGGGCGGAAGCGCGGCGCCGGCCGGCCCGTCCCGCCCGGCTCGCCCGAGGCGCGGCGCAAGGCGTGGCTGCAGGTGGTGCTCCTCCAGAGGGTGGGCTGCGCCGCCGGGACCTGCCTCGGGTGCGCGATCAACGGCGTCAACGGCTCTGTCCGGGTGTGCCGCGAGGGCCCGTCCTTCGCCGCCGACGAGATCGACTGGGAGCGTGCATCGTGAGCCTGGCCGCATGGCGCAGGCCACCCGTTGAGTCCTTCGCGGCAAGCGGCGGCGTGCTGGCCTTCGTCCTCATCGCGTTGGGCTGCGTCGCGGCTGCGATCGGCTACACCGGCGCGGCCGGCGAGCCGTACAGCCCGCTGAACCACTGGATCAGCGAGCTCGGCCAGGAGGGCGTGTCGGCGCGGGCGTCCGTGTTCAACGGCTGCCTGGTGCTCGGCGGCCTGGCCTTCGTGGAGTTCGTCGCCGGACTGTGGCGCAGCAGCCCGTCCCGGCTCCGCTGGGCGTTCGGGCCCGTGGGCGTCCTGGCGGGGATCGGCGGCGCGCTGGTGGGGGTCTTCCCGATGAACCACCCGGTCCAGCACGTCGCCGCCGCGTCCACGTTCTTCAACCTCGGCTGGCTCTTCGTCCTGCTCGCCTCCGCCTCGTTCGTCCGGGCGCACGAGCCGCGCCACCCGGCCTGGCTCGCCGCCGTGGGCGGCGCGTCCGTCGTGGCGTTCCTCGCCTTCCTCGTCTCGCTCCGGGCCGACGCGTTCGCCCGGGGCCGGATGGCGTCATCGGGACCGATCACCGGTCGACCCGATGTGTGGATCGCACCCGTCCTCGAGTGGGCCACCCTGATCTCGATCATGGTCTGGGTGCTGCTGACGTCGCTCGCGTGGTGGCGCGAGCTGCGGCGCGAGCTGCGGCGAGAGGCCGCGGGAGCGGGCCGGTGAAGGCGAAGCGCAAGGGCGTTGCGGCCAACTCCAAGCGCACGCCCACCGTCCGGCGGATCAAGCCCGCCATCACGCCGGTGGCGAGGCCGCAGACGCAGGCATCGGTGGCGAGGCCGAGGGCGCCGACGGGCGTCCGGGCCACTGTCGCGGCGCCCGCCGGACAGCCGGCATCCGCCGCCCCGCGCGCCACGTCGTCCCCCGCCCTGGACGCGATCGGCGGCCGGCCCGTGGCGCTCGCCGTCGACCTCGGCCGGGATCTGCTGCTCCCGAACCCGGTGATCGCGGCGTCCGGGCCGTTCGGCTACGGCGTGGAGGTGGCCGACCAGGTGGACCTCCCGCGCCTGGGCGGCCTTGTCACGCGGAGCACCTCGCTCAAGCCGCGCTCCGGGCAGCCGGGACCCCGCCTGGCCGAGATCCCGGCCGGCCTGCTGCTTGGGATCGGGGCCCAGAACCCGGGGCTGGACACGGTGCTGGAGCGCTACGCAGAGGTGTGGGCGCGCTGGCCGGCGCCGGTGGTCCTGTCGCTGTGCGCGGACACGGCGGGCGAGCTCGGCGAGGCGGTGCGGCGGCTGGACGGCGTGCGTGGGATCGCGGGCGTCGAGCTCAACCTCTCGTGCGGGTCCGGGCGGGGAGGGACCGTGCCCGCCCTCGACGCCGACGCGGCAGCGGCCTGGGTGGGCGCGGCGCGGCGCGCCACGGACCTGCCGGTGATCACGAAGCTCACGGCGCAGGCCGCGGACGTGCGTGCGGTCGCCCGGGCGGCCGAGGACGCCGGCGCCGACGCGATCGCCGCCATCAACACACTGCCGGGCCTCGTGCCCGCCGCCGACCGCAGCGGTCCGGCGCTGGGCTCCGCGTACGGCGGGATCTGCGGGCCGGCCCTCCGGCCGATCGCCCTCCGGGTCGTCTGGGAAGTGGCCCAGGCGGTGGCCGTGCCGGTCATCGGCGTGGGCGGTGTGGCCGGCGTGGACGACGTGCTGGACTTCCTGGCGGTGGGCGCCAGCGCGGTGGGCGTGGGGGTGGCCGCGATGGCGGACCCGATGTTGCCAGTGCGCCTGGCCGACGAGCTGGCCGACGCCTGCCGAGACCGCGGCGTCGGCGATGTGCGCGAGCTCGTCGGGACGGCCCTGCCTCGGCGCGCAGCGCCGCCGTCCACCCGCGGTGCGGAGTACGCTCGATGAGCTTGCTGGCGGCGTGGTTGCTGGCCGTCGATCTGGCCACGGCGGCGCCGTGCGCCCACGACCGGGTCGTCGTCCCGCGCGGCTGGTGCCGCACCTGGGCCGGGGTGCTCGCCATCGCCGTGGCGCGGTAGCGGCCGCGGGCCACGTCGTCACCGATGGGGCACATATCCGGCGGATCGCGGAGACCACGGCCCGCTTGCGCCCGCCGCGACCCGATCATCGGCGTAACGTCCGAGTGAACCCGGGCGTCCCCGCATGACTCCTGTACAGCGAGCGAGGGTGGACGAGTCGCACATGGACCCGGAGCGAGTCGAGCGGGCCCGGTCCGGCGACCCGTCGGCCTTCGAGGCGCTCGTGGAGCCGCGGGTGGGGCCGATGATGCGAACAGCGATGGCGATCCTGGACAGCGAGGCCGACGCCCGCGATGCCGTGCAGGACGCGCTGGTGATGGCATGGCGCGAGCTGGCGGCCCTGCGCGACCCCGGGGCGTTCGACGTCTGGCTGCTGCGGATCCTGGTGAACCGGTGCAAGCGCCGGCTGCGCGGCACAGCGGCTCGGCGCGCGCGCGAGGTGTCGGTCGGCGCGGTGGCATCGACGCCGCGGGAGCCCGCCCGGCCGGACGGGGCGGCCGCATTGCTCGACCGTCGGGCGCTCGAGCGGGCGTTCGCGCGCCTTTCAGTGGACGAGCGGACGCTGCTGGTGCTGCACCACCTGGACGGGCGCTCGGTGGCGGAGATCGCCGCGGCGCTGAAGGTTCCCGTGGGCACCGCCAAGTCCAGGCTGTCCGCAGCCCGGCGCGCGCTCGAGAAGGCGCTGGGGCGGGAGGACGTGCGTTGAGCGGCCTCGACGACGACGCCCTCCGCGACATGCTGACGGGCCGGGCCGATCGCCTCTCTCCGCGCGCCGCCGCTGAGGTCATGGCCCACGTGCGGTCCGAGGTCCGCGGCCCGCGGCAGGGCGCGGCGTTCGCGGTGCTGCCGGTCCTCGCCGGTCGCTCGCCCGTGATCGGGGCCGGCTGGGCCGCCGCCGCGATGATCGCGGTCCTCGTCATGGTGATGGTGGCCAATCAGCCGCCGGCCGCCTCGCCCGCGCCCTCGGCCGCGGCCAGCCCGCCGGCCGTCGTGACGCCGTCTGCCCCGGCCCCGCCCCCCTCGACCCAGACCTCGCCCGCGCCGACGCCCGTCCGGTCCGGCTCAGCCCTCCGACCACTGCACGTCTCGCTGGCCGAGCTGCGCCTCGCGCTGCAGGACGGCTCCTTGGATGGTCGCCTCCTGCTGGTGGGCAGCACGCTCGTCGCCGACCCCGCCACGTGTCCCGCGGGCGTGACGTGCAGCCGGGACTACTCGCTGGACTTCGTTGGCCCCGTGGTGACCGATCGACGCCCCGGCCAGCCCGTGGTGCCCGCCCGGCCCGACGCCGGCTCGGCCCCGCTGTCGGGGACCTTCGTGGTCGTGCCGTACCGCGGCACCCTGATCCTGGTCGGGCGGCTGGAGGGGAGCCTGGCCAGCCCGGTGATGCCGGCCGCCGTCACCAACTCCTACCAGCCCCCGGACCCGGGCGGGTCGATCGCCCTCCAGGCGATCGAGGGGACGCTCGACCGGGATGCCCACCTGCCCTGCACCTCCAGCGGCGACTGCTCGCCGCCGGCCATCACGTGGACCTATCCCGAGACCCAGGCCAATGGCGCCGCCGGCGGCGCGGAGCTCGTGACCCTCGACTCGCCGGCCCTGGGCATCGACCCGACGCAGCGCCGGGCCGCGGGGCCACTCCTGGTCCGCACCGGGACAGGACAGCGCCACGAGGTGGTGGCCCGCTACGACATCGGGGACTACGGGATCGTCGACGTGCCGGAGTGACGCGCCGCCTGGCATCGAGGGCGTCCGGGCTCGAGCGCGTCCGGGCTCAAGCGCGTCGCCGCCTTCGTGCGAGGGGCTGGCGGCACGGGCGCTGCCGCGGTCTAGAATCGCCCCGCCATGACCACCCTCCGACGAACCCTCGACGAGGCCACCCGCCACGCCATCGCTGCCCGCACCGAGGCCCTGTTCCGCGCCAGCGGCGCGCTGCGCGAGGGCCACTTCGCCCTCAAGAGCGGCCGCCACAGCGACGCCTACCTGGAGAAGTTCGCCGTGCTCCAGGACCCGGCCGCCACCAGCGAGCTGTGCGGCTTCTGGGCGGCGGGCATCCGCGACCGCGACGGCACCCCGATGGTGGACCTCGTCGCCGGGCCGACCACCGGCGGGGTGATGCTCGCGTTCGAGACGGGTCGCCAGCTGGGCACTCGGGCGATCTTCGCCGAGGAGGTGGCCGGCGAGCCCGGCGAGAGCCCGCGCCGCGAGTTCCGCCGCGGCTTCACGATCGCCCCCGGCCAGCGCGTCCTGCTGGTGGACGACATCCTGACAACAGGCGGCTCGCTGCTGGCGATGATCCCGGCGGTGGAGGCGATGGGCGGCGAGATCATCGAGTGCGCTGTGATCGTGGACCGCTCGGGCGGCACCGCCGTCCTGACCTCGCCGACCACCGGCCGCGTCTACCCGCTCCGCTCGCTGTGGGCGCTGGAGCTGCCGACGTACGAGCCCGGTGCCGCCACCTGCCCGCGCTGCGCCGCGGGCGAGCCCGCCGTCAAGCCCGGCTCGAGCGGGACCGGGCTGGCCCCGGCCTGACCGGAGCTCCCGGCAGCGTCCCGGATGCCCGGGCCGCGCCCCGGAGGCTACGACGCGGCGATCTTGGCGATCACGTCGGAGAGCTCCTGGGCCGTGATGATCCCCTCGTAGGAGCCCTGGACGACGCCGTTGCGGTCCACCGCGAAGATCCACGGCTCGGTGGGCAGGCCCCACGCATTGGACACGTCGGTGGGGATCAGGTTGTTCTGGGCGTCGAGCACCGGCTGGAGCCGGCCGTCGCTGAACGTGAGCTTGTACGGCTCCACGTTGATGAACGCAACCGACGCGGGCGCCGTCGCCGCGGCCGCCTTGACCTGGTCGAGCGTCGGGCCGCACTGCGCGCTGCGGCAGAACGCCGGGGTGGCGAACACCAGGATGAACGGCGTGTGCCGGGCGAGCGCCGTGTCGACGGAGACCTGGTAGAAGGCCGGGTCTGGGCTCGTGTCCGACGAGAGCTCGCGGATGTCGCCGCCGACATCGGACAGGGTGGGGGTCCTGGTGTCGGGCGCCCTGTCGCCCACCGAGATCACCGTCGGTTTCAGCAGCACCGTGAACGGGACGCCGATCGCCTCGGGCTGGCCGCCCTTGGGCGTGACGTTGAACACCGCCGTCCACTGCCCGGCGGCCGGGAACGCGGCGTGGGCGATGTACTCGCCTCGGGAGCCCTCGATCGCCCACACGAACTCGCCCTGGACCGGACTGGTGGGCTGTGTGGTGCCCGGCGCGATGAACGAGATCGTGGCGGGCACGTCCGGCGAGCCGATGGGCAGGCCGCTGGCGGGGTCGACGAACGAGAACACCACGCGGTTCTCGCCCACCGCCAGCTGCGAGCTGATGATGACCGGCGTGACCGACGCGGTCGCGGCGGTGGCCTCCCCGCCCGTGCCGCCGCCGGCGCCAGCGGACACCGGTGCCTGGGACACGACGACGAAGCCGCCCTGGTCGACCGGCTTGCACGCGGCGGCGGAGAGGGCCACGACAGCCAGCAGGGCGAGCGGGAGGCGGCGCATCGGTTGAGCCTAGCGCCGACGCCCGCAATGCGCTCTCGGGCAGGCTGCGTAGAATGAGCGGCACTCACCCCCTGAACGCCCCGCCCGAGGTTGCTGCACCCCGCCGTGTCCCGCTACCAGAAGCTCGCGCTCGCCACGGTCATCACCACGATCCTGCTCGTGACGATGGGGGTGATCGTCCGCGCCACCGGATCGGGCATGGGCTGCCCGGACTGGCCGCTGTGCAACGGGCAGCTGATCCCGTCGCAGTCGGACTACAAGCCGTGGCTGGAGTGGCTCCACCGCGACATCGCGGTGGTCATCGGCTTCGAGATCCTGGGGCTCGCCTACCTCGCCATCCGCAACTTCCGCGATCGCCCCTCCATCCTGTGGCCCACCCTCGCGGCGGTGGTCCTGGTGGGCTTCCAGGCCTACCTCGGCGAGGAGACCGTCCGCCTCGGCAACTCCGGCCCGTCGGTGCTGGCCCACCTGGCCGCGGCGATGGCGCTGCTGGGGCTGCTCACCTACCTGGCGGTCCGGGTCCGACACCCGGCGCGCTTCGCGGGGCAGGGCGCCAGCCAGCGGTTCACCCTGCTGGCCACCCTGGCCTCGGCCGCGATCTACGCCCTGCTGCTGTTCGGCTCCAACGTGATGGCCAACGACGCCGGCTCGGTGTTCACCGACTGGCCGCTCATGAATGGCGGCATCGACCCGGCCGTCGCCCCCGGCCTGTCGCCCGCAGTCGCGGCGCTGTACCAGATCCAGGCCCTCCACCGGTACGTGGCGGCGGTCGTCGGGATCATCGTCCTGATCACCGTGGCCGCCGGCTGGCGGACCCAGCGCCACCGGCCGGCCGTGGCCCGCATCGCGCTGTGGATGGGGGTGCTGTTCATCATCCAGGTGGGCGTCGGCGCGCTGCTCGTGTTCACCGTGCTCGCCCCGTGGGCGCGGACGCTGCACGTGGCGATCGGCGCGATGGTGTGGGCGCTGAGCGTGGCCCTCGCCGTGGGCTCGTACTACGAGGCGAGGTCTGCGGGCCGGGGCGCCGTCCCCGGCACGCCGGCCGATCCGGGCCAGGGGGGCGCCAGGGCGAAGACCTCGACCGGTGACACGGTCCGCGCCTACGTCGCGCTGACCAAGCCCCGGATCATCGAGCTGCTGCTCATCACCACGGTCCCGGCCATGGTCCTGGCGACGCGCGACCTGCCGGGCATGACGATGCCCGAGTGGTTCCGCCTGGCGTTCTGGACGCTCACCTGCGGCACGCTCGCGGCAGGCGCGGCAAACGCGATCAACCAGTACCTCGACCGCGACATCGACCTGCTCATGTCGCGCACGCGGAAGCGCCCGCTGCCCGCGCACCAGGTCTCGCCCGAGAACGCGATGGTGTTCGGGATCGCGCTGGGCGTGATCTCCGTCTCGCTGATGGCATGGACCGTCAACCTGGTGGCGGCGTTCCTGACCCTCCTCGCGATCGCGTTCTACGTCGTCGTCTACACGATCATGCTCAAGCGGACGACGCCCCAGAACATCGTCATCGGCGGCGCCGCGGGTGCGCTGCCCCCGGTGATCGGCTGGGCCGCGGTGACCGGCCGCGTCGAGGTGCCCGCGCTGGTGCTGTTCCTGCTGGTCTTCTACTGGACGCCGCCGCACTTCTGGGCGCTCGCGCTCCGGATCCGCAAGGACTACGAGGCGGCCCGCGTGCCGATGCTGCCGGTGGTGCGGGGCGTGCCGGAGACCACCCGCCAGATCGCCGTCTACACCGTGGTGCTGGTCGCGATCAGCCTCGCGTTCTACCTCGTCGCCGGGATGGGCCTGGTGTACCTCGTGGCGGCGGTGGCGCTGGGCGCGGTGTTCCTGTGGCGCGCCTACGTGCTGTGGCGGCAGGGGGCGTCGCCCGAGGGCTCGCTCGCGCAGTCGATCCGCCTCTACAGGTACTCGATCAGCTACCTGTCGCTGCTGTTCGTGGCCGTGGCCGTGGACGTGCTGGTCGCCGTCCGCCTGTAGCCGCGTTCGCCTGACGGCGCCGTCGTCGGCCGGCCCGCGGCCGCCCGGGCTGCGCCTGGCGCAGACACTCGAGGCAACGCCGGCGCCGAGGCGGGGGCGGCGACCCGGGCGGCGATCCGCGCTGCGAGAGCGCCCCCTTGCTGCTGCGTGCGTGCACGGTCGCACTCCGGCGGCCATCCTGTGTCACGATCCCGCCATGGAGCTGACATTCCTCGGCGGTGCCCGGACCGTGACCGGCTCCCGCCATCTTGTCGACACGGGCAGCGCCAAGGTGCTCATCGACTGCGGGATGTTCCAGGGAGGCCCGGCGGAGGGCGTGCGCAACCGGGTGCCTCTGGGCGTCGACCCGGCCAGCCTGGACGCGGTCGTCCTCACCCACGCGCACCTTGACCACTGCGGCCTCCTCCCGCTGCTCGTCCGCGAGGGGTTCCGCGGTCGCATCGTCTGCACCGCGGCCACCGCCGAGCTCGCGCGCCTGGTCCTGCTGGACTCCGCCAAGCTGCAGGAGGAGTTCGCCAGGCGGGAGGTCCGCCGCGAACGCCGCCACCCTGACCGCGCGGCGGCCGAGGAGCGGCACGAGGAGCAGCTGTTCGAGCAGGCCGTGGAGCTGGCGGCCGAGGGCGCGGCCAGTCCGGGCGGGCCGGACCCGGAGGACATGCTTCGCGCTGCCGGCCCCGAGGTGGCGCTCGACTTCGACGAGCCCCTGTACACCGAGGACGACGCCGAGGCGGCGCTGCCCCACTTCCGGACCGTCCCCTACGGCACCGAGACCGAGGTGGCCCAGGGGATGCACGTCACGCTGCTCGACGCCGGGCACATCCTGGGCTCGGGCATGGTCCGGATGCGCCTTGCGCGGCCGGCGGGCGGCCGGGACACGGTGGTGGTCTTCTCGGGCGACCTCGGCCGGCCCGGCACGCCCATCCTGCGCGATCCCACGCCGCTCGACGCGGCCGACTTCGTGGTCTGCGAGAGCACCTACGGTGGGCGCGAGCACGAGGCCGCGGCGCAGTCGATCGAGACCCTCGCAAGCGCCGTGCGCGACACCGCCGCCCGCAAGGGCGTGCTGCTGATCCCGTCGTTCGCCATCGGGCGGACCCAGGAGCTGGTGTGGGAGCTGCACCGGCTGGTGGACGCAGGGCGGATCCCGCAGCTCCCGGTGTACCTCGACTCGCCCATGGCCAAGTCGGCGTCGGACATCTACCGCAGCCACCCCGAGGCGTACGACGAGGAGACCGCCGCCCTGCTCCGCGCCCACGAGGCGCCGCTCGACTACCCCGGACAGCACGTCGTGCGCAACGTGCAGGAGTCCGAGCGGATCGAGCGGACCCCGCCGCCGTACGTGGTGATCGCGTCCAACGGGATGCTCACCGGCGGCCGCTCGGTGGGCCACGCCTCTCGGCTGCTCGACGACCCGGCGGCGACGATCCTGTTCGTCGGCTACCAGGGGGAGGGCACGCTGGGCGGTCACCTGGTCCGCGGCGCGGAGAGCGCCCGGATCGACGGCCGCGAGCTGCCGGTGCGGGCGACCATCCGCACCCTCGACGGCTTCTCGGCGCACTCGGACGAGCCGGAGCTCCTCGCCTGGCTCGGCGGCTTCATCCGCGGCCGCAAGCCCGGCGATCCCGGTGTCCCGTCCCACGTCTACCTCGTGCACGGCGACCCGCCGGCGCAGGAGGCGCTGGCGCCGAAGGTGGCCGCGATGGGCCTGGCGGTGGACGTCCCGGCCTGGGCCCAGACGGTGTCGCTCGACTAGGACCCAGGCGGGTCCCACCCCACGCCCCGCCACGCCCGCCCACGGTCGCTGGCAGGCCCTGCCTGCGCGGCCGCCCGCTTGAAACGGGCGATCCCCGGTATCGTTGGGGATCGTGCTGCTGCTGCTCAAGCTCACCCTGACCCCCCTCCTGATCGGCGGGGCGAGCCTTGCCGCTCGGCGCTGGGGCCCCGCCATCGCGGGCTGGATCGTCGCGCTCCCGCTGACCTCGGGACCCGTCCTGTTCTTCGTGGCCCTCGACCACGGGCGGGCCTTCGCGGCCGACGCCGCCGTGGGCACCACGCTCGGGCTCGGCGCGATCGTCGCGTACAGCCTCGGGTTCGCCGCCGCGTCGACCCGCGGACCGGCCGTCGCCCTCGCGGCCGCGACGGCCGCCTACGTGGTGGCGGGCTTCGCGCTCCAGGCCGCCGCCGGCTGGCCGTACCTGCTGCTGGCGGCGCTGGTCGCCGCGTCCATCCTGGTCACCCTCCGCGTGCTGCCGCCGTCGACGGGCGGGCCGTCGTCCCGGCGCCAGCCGCGATGGGACCTTCCGGCTCGGATCGTCGTGGGCACGGTCCTCGTGGTGGGCCTGACCACCATCGCGCCGGTGCTGGGCCCCACGGTGTCGGGGATCGTGACCACGTTCCCGGTCTACGTGTCGGTGCTGACCGTGTTCGCGTTCCTGAGCGACGGCCGACCGGCCGCGATGGGCGTCCTCCGCGGGGCGCTGATCGGCCTGCCCGGGACGGTGGCGTTCTACATCCCGATCCACTTCCTCGTCGTCGGCCCGGGCGTCGCGCCCGCCTTCGCGCTCTCGATCGCGGTGACGTCGGCGATCGGGGTCGTGGCCCTGCCGCAGGCCCGCGGGCGCTCCAGGACGGCCGAGGAGCTCGAGCCGGAGCTGGTCTGAGCCGTCCCGCCCGGAGGACGCGGCGCGGCGCGCTGGGGCCTTCGTGCCGTCGGCCCGTCCCGCCCGCCCGCAACGGGCCGCCCGGACCGTGACACGCCGACCGGCCGCGTCCACATTCGGGGCCGAACCACCGCGGGTTGCCGCCACGGCGCGCCCGCGGCATCCGCGTTGGCTGTGGCACGCTCCGGAGTCCGGCGATGGACCACGACCACCCGTCCCCGCTTGCGGGCCGCTCGTTCCTCACGCTGCGCGACTACTCCGCGGACGAGATCGAGTACCTGCTGACGCTCGCGGCCGCACTCAAGGTCGAGAAGCGCGAGCGCCGGGAGGTGCGCCGGCTCGCGGGCCGGTCGATCGCGCTCATCTTCGAGAAGGACTCGACGCGCACCCGGATCGGGTTCGAGGTTGCGGCGTACGACCAGGGCATGCACGTTACGTACTTCGGCCCGTCCGGCAGCCACATCGGCAAGAAGGAGTCGGTCAAGGACACCGCGCGCGTCCTCGGCCGCGTCTACGACGCGATCGAGTTCCGCGGCTTCCACCAGGCCGATGTCGAGACGCTGGCGCGCCACGCCGGCGTGCCGGTCTACAACGGGCTCACCGACGAGGACCACCCGACCCAGATCCTGGCCGACCTGCTCACGATCCGCGAGCGCGTCATGAAGCCGCTGGACGGCGTCTCGGTGGCGTACGTGGGCGACGCGCACAGCAACATGGGCGACGAGTGGCTGCTCGGCGCCGCCACGATGGGCATGGACCTGCGGATCGTCGCCCCGCTCGCCGTGCGGCCGCGCGACGACTTCCTCCAGCCGGCGCTCGAGATCGCGGAGCGGAGCGGCGCGCGGATCACGGTCACCGAGGACATCGCCGAGGGCGTGCGCGGCGCCGACGTGATCTACACGGACGTCTGGGTGTCCATGGGCGAGCCCGCGTCTGTGTGGGACGAGCGCATCGCGATGCTCCGCCCGTATCAGGTGGACGCGGCGATGCTCGAGGCGACGGGCAACCCGGACGTCAAGTTCATGCACTGCCTGCCGGCGTTCCACGACCTCGAGACCGAGGTCGGCCGCAAGATGCACGAGCGCTACGGCATCGCGGCGCTGGAGGTCGCCGACGAGGTGTTCGAATCGCCGGCGTCGATCGTGTTCGACCAGGCCGAGAACCGGATGCACACGATCAAGGCCGTGCTGGTGGCGACGCTGGCGCGGCCGATGGATGCGTGATGCGCGTCGTGGCCGCCCTGGGCGGCAACGCGCTCCTGCGGCGGGGCCAGCCGCTGACCGCGGAGAACCAGCGCGAGAACGTGGCGGTCGCCGCCCGCGCCCTCCTCCCGATCGCGCTCGAGCACGACCTGGTGCTGACCCACGGCAACGGTCCGCAGGTGGGGCTGCTGGCGCTCCAGAACGCCGCCTACCGGCCCGACGAGACATACCCGCTCGACATCCTCGACGCCGAGAGCGAGGGCATGATCGGCTACCTGCTGGAGCAGGAGCTCGGCAACCTGCTGCCCGGCCGGCGTCTCGCCACGCTGCTGACCCGCATCGAGGTCGCCCGCGACGACCCGGCGTTCGTGCACCCGACCAAGCCCATCGGTCCTGTGTACGAGCGCGAGGAGGCCGAGCGCCTGGCGGCCGAGCGCGACTGGACCGTCGCCCCCGACGGGACGAAGTGGCGCCGGGTGGTGCCCTCGCCCGAGCCGCGCCGGATCCTGGAGCTCGGCGTCATCGAGCGGCTGGTGGCGGACGGCACGCTCGTGATCTGCGCGGGCGGCGGCGGCATTCCGGTGGTCGCGGGGCACGGCGGCTACGGCGGCGTCGAGGCGGTGATCGACAAGGACCTCGCGGGCGCGCTGCTCGCCCGGTCGCTCCACGCCGACGCGTTCCTGATGCTGACCGACGTGGACGCCGCATACGCGGGCTGGGGCACCCCGCAGGCCGCCCCCATCCGGCGGGTAGCGCCCGAGGATCTCGACCCGAGGCAGTTCGCCGCCGGCTCGATGGGGCCCAAGGTGGCGGCTGCGAAGCGGTTCGCCGAGACCGACGGCGGGTTCGCGGTCATCGGCCAGCTGGCCGATGCCGCCCGGATGCTGGCCGGCGAGGCGGGGACGCTCATCGTCCCGGCCCGTAAGCCGCTCCGCCCGGACGACGGGGTGCCGGCGGCTCGGTAGCGGTGACGATCCGGGCCGGCTCGCGCGCCGGTGCCGACACGCTGTCGGCCGCCCCCCGGCACGCGCTGCCCAGCCCTTGGCCATCTCCTCGGCGCGGGCCGAAAGCAGGGCCGCCAGAGTAACGGCACGGACTCGCCCGCCCAGTCCTGAAGGTAGGTCGCCCGGATGTGCAGACTCTTCCCTATCTTACCCTGTTTGACACGCTGATGAGCCAGGGCGAC
>JAKAMV010000857.1 GCA_021812735.1 Chloroflexota bacterium
CACCCAGTCCCTGCCCTTGGATGGCACCCGTGACGCTCAGCATCTCCTGCATGCCCGGGCCGCCGACCGGCCCCTCGTATCGGATCACGACCACGTCACCCTTGACGATCTTGCGGTCGCGGACCGCCTCGTAGCACGCGTTCTCGCTGTCGAACACGCGGGCCGGACCGCGGTGCGTCTTGCGCTCGTGGCCGGCGAGCTTGACCACGCAGCCCTCCGGGGCGAGCGAGCCCTTGAGGATCGTGAGCCCGCCGAACGGCTTGATCGGCGTCTCGATCGGGTGAACGACCTGCTGGCCCTCGGTCGCGACCGCATCGTGCGCAATCTTCGCTATCGTCCGGCCGTCCACGGTCCTCTCGTCGCCGTGCAGGAAGCCCCGCTTCATGAGCTCCCGGGCGACGATCGCCACGCCGCCGGCCTCGTAGAGGTCCGCGGCGAGGTAGCGGCCTCCGGGCCGCATGTCGGCGATCAGCGGCGTGCGGTCGGCGACGGCGGCGAAGTCGTCCACCGACCAGCTGACGCCGAACTCGGCGGCGATCGCCGGCGTGTGCAGGACGGCGTTGGTGGACCCGCCGGTCGCCGCGACGCCAGCGACGGCGTTCTCCAGCGAGTTACGGGTCACGATGGAGGACGGCCGGATGTCGTGGTGGACGAGCGTCATCACGAGCTCGCCGGCCCGCCGCGCGGCCTCCTCCTTCTTGGGATGCTCGGCCGGGATGCCATTGAGGCCGGCGGGCGAGAGCCCCAGGAACTCGAGGAACATCGACATCGTGTTGGCCGTGAACTGGCCCCCACAGGCGCCCGCGCCGGGGCAGGCGCCGTTCTCGGCCTCGTACAGATCCTCGAGCGTGATGGTGCCCGCGCGGTACGCGCCGATCGCCTCGAACACGGTGACAATGTCGGCGTCCCTGCCCTTGTACGTGCCGGGCATGATCGTGCCGTTGTAGAGGATCAGCCCCGGCAGGTCGAGGCGGCCGAGCGCCATCGCCGCGGCCGGGATCGTCTTGTCGCAGCCCACCAGGCAGACCAGGCCGTCGAACAAGTGGCCGCGCGCGACGAGCTCGATCGAGTCCGCGATCACCTCGCGGCTGACTAGGCTCGCCTTCATGCCCTCGGTGCCCATCGACACGCCGTCACTGACGGAGATCGTGTTGAACTCCATGGGCGTGCCGCCCGCCGCACGGATGCCCTCCTTGACCAACTCGGCCAGCCGCCGCTGGTTGAGGTTGCAGGGCATCGTCTCGATCCACGTCGTCGCGACGCCGATGATGGGCTGGGCGAGGTCGTCGTCGGTGAACCCCACGCCCTTGAGCATCGCCCGGGCCGCTGCGCGGTCCGGCCCATCGGTGAGCGCGTGGCTGTGACGCTTGCCGGGGTCAGCGGGTCGGTCGTACGGAAGCGGACGGTCGGCGGCCATGGATTCCTCGGGACGTGCGGTTTCGGGCGGAGGTGCTGCGTCGCCAAGTATGCCGCGCGTCCGGGCGATCGGACCCGCGACGTTCGCCCGGCGGGCGGCCCGGGGGGCTGATCGGCTTCGGCCTGGTCCTCGTGAGGCCATTGGGCTTCGGCCAGGTCCCATTCGGCTTGCGCCTGGACCCGCCGTCGCCCGTGGTGCGCCACCGTCACCAAGTTGCGCGGTTTGCCGCTTGTGCGCTGCGTTTGGTGAGCGTGGCGCACCGAACGGGCGCGATGGTGACCCTGGTGCACCAGGACGGCGGGTTGGAGCACCCTCGGGCCGAAATCGGTGACTGACGATCGCCATGGCGGCCGCGACGAGCGAACCGGGCAAGAGCCCCGAACCGGGCGCAGCCCCGAGCCGAGGGGGCCGAAGAATCAGCGCAGCCGCGTCCCCACCCAGGCGTCCACGAGCTCGCCCATCACCGCCAGCGGCACCGCCCCCGAGCCGAGCAGCGTGTCGTGGAAGGCGCGGACGTCGAAACGCGCGCCCAGCCGAGCCTGGGCCGCCGCCCGAAGCCGGAGCATCTCGAGCTGGCCCGTCTTGTAGGCGAGCGCCTGCCCGGGCATTCCGATGTAGCGGTCGATCTCGTTGGCGATGTTGTTGGCGGCGAGCGCAGTGTGCGCGGTCATGAACGCCACGGACCGTTCGCGCGACCAGCCCAGCGCGTGCATCCCCGTGTCCACGACCAGCCGCGACGCGCGCCACGCATCGAACGAGAGCACGCCCAGCAGCGAGAGGTCACCCGAGTACAGGCCCATCTCGCTCGCGAGGCTCTCGGCATACAGCCCCCAGCCCTCCACGAACGCGGTGGTGCCGAGATGCCGCCGAAACTCGGGGAGACCCTCGATCTCCTGAGCGATGGCGATCTGGAGGTGGTGGCCGGGCACCGATTCGTGGTAGGCCAGTGCCTCGGCCTCGTACCGGCGGCGCGTCTCGGGGTGGGCGAGGTTGAGGTAGTACCGGCCGGGGCGCGAACCGTCCGCAGCAGGCTCGCGGTAGTAGGCGAGGGTCCCGTGCTCCTCCTCGTGGGGGCCCATGCCGACTACCTCGCAGGGCGCCTTGGGCAGCCGTCCGAAGAATGCCGGCGTCCTCGCGTTGGCGCGCACCAGTGCCTCGGCGCCGCTGGCGAGGACCTCCTCGCGGGTCGAGAACCCGAGGGCGGGATCGTCGCGGAGGCGGGTGATCGCCTCGTCGAGACTGTGCGTGCCGAGGACCCGGCCGGCCAGCGCGTCGATCTCGGCGTCGATCCGTTCGATCTCGCGCAGGCCCGTCTGGTGGAGCGCCTCGGGCGCCAGGTTGAGCGAGGTGTGGACGCGGATGAGCTTGCGGTATGCCTCGAGACCGCCCTCGACGTGGCCCATCCCGGGATGGGCGTCCGGGCGGGCGACCGGGCGGAGCTCGTCGGCGAGGAACGCGCGGAGGCGGGCGAAGGCGGGGCGGATCTCGGTGTCCGCGACCTGGTGGAGCGCCGCGGCGAAGCGGTCCCGCTCCGCGGGGGTCCAGCCGTCAGCGGCGACAGCCCCGGCGACAGGCGTCCGCACCAGCGGCCAGCGATCGACGGGCTCGGCGAGGAGCTCATCGAGGAGCGCGATGTTGCGGACCACCGTGGGCGTTGCGGCGATCCGGCCGTTCGCGAGCGAGTGGCGGAGCGTCTGGGTGTGCGCGTCAACGTAGCCGGCCATCGCGTGCCAGCGGGCGGTCATCTTCTCACCGGCGGCCGGCGTGTCCACGCGCTGATAGTCGGGGATCATCAGGAGGCCGGCCGGCAACCCCTCGAGCGAGTCCACGTTCCAGTCGCGCAGCCCGGAATCCAGTCCGGCGATGTCGGCGTCGAGACACGAGCGGAGCACGCTCCAGTTCACGCGCTGGGCTGGCGACAGATCCGGCCCCTCCCCGACGAGGTCGTCGCCAGCCACGCCAGCGGCCGTGTCGCCGGCGGAGCCCAGCGCGTCCACGTCGGCGAGAATCGCGGCGAGCCGCGCACGCTGCGCCGAGGCGCCCTCGGGCGTCGGATCGGGCAGGCGGTCGTCGAAGCGCGTGTCGCCCACCGCGGTCGCGAGCAGCGGCTCGCCCTCGAGCGCTGCGGCCCAGTAGGCCTTCGCCAGTTGCTCGAGACGGGCGACGTTGTCATCGGCCTCTCGGCGCCGCCCGGGGTTA
>JAKAMV010000124.1 GCA_021812735.1 Chloroflexota bacterium
CGTCCATTGCACGGATTGTCGCACGAAGCGGTCCGGGGCCCGGACTCCGGTCGCGACCCAGCAGATGAGCGCGGTGGTACGCTGCGGGCAGCGCGGCGCCCCGGGGGAGCGGGGCCCCAGCGCAGGGAAGAGGGACAGGGTTGGAGGCACGAGACCGGCGGCCGATGCGGCCGGCGCCCGGCGACCGCAGCGCATGGAGCCACGGACCGATCGCCCGTGTGGCCGCGCGCCCGGTGGCCATGCCGGTGCCGTCCGCCATCCCCGCGTCGGTCCAGCCTGGGCGCCCGGACCTGTCGGGTCAGCGGCCGTTGCCGCCGTTGCCGCCGTTGCCGCCACGAGGCGCGGTCCGCGTCCCCGTCACCGCCCGGTCGGGCGCGCCACTCCCGATGCGCCTCACCACGGCCGCGGCCATCCTGGCGCCGGGAGCCCGGCCCGACACGAGGCCGCCCGCCCGCAATGGCTTCGGGCTGCCCAGTCTCCGGCGGAATGTCTGCCCGCACTTCTACATGACCGGCTCGCGGGGTGCGATCCCGATCCAGGCGCCCCACCTGCTGAAGGGGCTGCTGCGCCAGCCGAGCAACATCTCCCGCTGTCAGCTCCGGGGCGGCGTCCATCTGGACGAGGGCTATGTCAACGACGTGTGCCTGACGCCCCGCTTCAACCAGTGCGTCTTCTACGAGGACGAGCTGACCCGCGCGTGAGCACCGCTGAGCTGACCTACGCGGAGGCCCTCGCGGCGCTCGAGGCCCGCGGCCGCTTCGGCATCCGCCTCGGGCTCGGGCGCGTCCGCGCCCTGCTCCGGGCGATGGGCGACCCGCAGGAGCGGGTGCGGGGGGCGCTGGTTGCGGGGACCAACGGCAAGGGCAGTGTCATCGCGCTGGCCGGCTCGGCCCTCCGGGCCGCCGGGTACCGCATCGGCGAGACGCCCAAGCCGCACCTGGTCAGTTATCGGGAGCGGATCGTCGTCGACGGCTGCCCGATCGCGCCTCGCGACTTCACGCGGCTGGTGCAGGCTGTCGTCCCGGCGGCCGACGGCGTGTCGCGCCGACTCGGCCCGCCGACCGAGTTCGAGCTGCTGACGGCCATGATGTTCCGCCACTTCGCGGGCGCTGAGCTGGACCTGGCTCTGGTCGAGGTCGGCCTGGGCGGCCGCCTCGACGCGACGAACGCGTGGGACGGCGGCGTGGCGGTGCTCACGAACGTCGCCCTCGACCACACCGACCGGCTCGGATCGACGATCGCGGCGATCGCCCGCGAGAAGTCGGCGATCGTCAAGCGCGGTGACCGGGCGGTCACGGGCGCGGACGGCGAGGCGCTCGCGATCCTGCGGCGCCGCTGCGCGCGGATCGGGGTGCCGCTTGCGCTCGCGCCCCGGGCGCCACTGCTCGGCTGGGACCGCGACGCGCTCACGGTGGACCTGCCGCGGCTTGGCCCCACCGAGATCGGCCTGCGCGGCCGTCACCAGGCCGCCAATGCCGCCGTGGCGGATGCGCTGCTCGACGCCCTCGGCGAGGCGGGGATCGCGGCGGTCCCCGACGACGCCCGCCGGCGCGGCTACCGGGCCGCGCGCTGGCCGGGCCGCCTGGAGCTCATCGAGTCCCGCGGGCCGCGCGGCGCCCGGGAGGTGCTGCTCGACGGCGCACACAACCCTGCCGGGGCCGCCGCCCTGGCGACCGCCCTCGAGGATCTCCGTCCGTTCATGACCGGCGCCGACGAGAGGCCGCCGGCGCCGCTGGTCGTGGTCTGGGCGGCGATGGCGGACAAGGACGTGGCCGGGACGGTCGCCGCTGCGGCGCGTTCGAGCGCCCTCGTCAACGCCACCGTCATCTGCACCGCGCCCGACCTGCCCCGCGCCCTCGGCCCGGACGCCCTCGCTGCCGCCTGGACGCAGGCGGGCGCACCCGGCCTCCGTGTCCGCACCGCGGCGTCGCCCGAGGCGGCCCTCGACCTGGCCCTCAGCCTGCCCGGCGGCCCCGTGGTGGTGGGTGGGTCCCTGTACCTCGTCGGCGCGGCCAGAGCCAGGCTCGTCGACGACCCGGCCCTGAAGGATCCCGCATGAGTGCCGATCGACCGACGCCTCCCGACCGAGACCTTCCCGAGGACCGGAGCGTGGTCGCGGCTCGGCCGGACCTCGGGGGCGGCGCGGCCACGCCCTCGTTCGCCCTGCCGCCGGACGCCGCCCCCGGGTTGCCCGGCGCGCCGGCGCCGATGGCGATCGGCCCCCGCACCTTCGCCTGGGGCGAGCGGACATTCGTGATGGGGATCCTCAACATCACGCCCGACTCGTTCTCCGGCGACGGGCTCCTCGGCGCGGGCGACCCGGTCGGGGCCGCCGTCGCACAGGCCCAGCGGATGGTCGCGGAGGGCGCTGACCTGCTCGATGTGGGCGGCGCGTCGTCGCGACCCGGCCACGCGCCGCTCAGCATCGACGAGGAGACTGCCCGCGTGGTGCCCGTGATCCGCGCGCTGGCGGCCGAGCTTCCGGCGACGCCCATCTCCATCGACACCACCAGCCCCGCTGTGGCAGCCGCCGCGGTCAGCGCCGGCGCCGCCCTGCTCAACGATGTCTGGGGCGTGGCTGACGACCCGGGCATGATCTGCCTCGCCGCCGAGCGCGGCATCCCCATCGTGCTGATGCACAACCGCGGCGAGCCGCGCTACCGCAACCTGCTCGCCGAGGTGGTCTCCGACCTGTGGCAGGCGCTGGAGCGGGCCGTCGATGCCGGCGTGCCGTGGGGCCACCTCCTCGTGGACCCAGGCTTCGGCTTCGGCAAGACGCCCGACCACAACCTCGCGCTGTTGGCCGGGCTGGCGTCGCTGCGGGTCCTCGGCAGGCCCGTCCTGCTGGGCACCTCGCGGAAGTCGACGCTGGGCAAGGTGCTCGACCTGCCGCCCGACCAGCGGGTGGAGGCGACCGTCGCCACGACGGTCCTCGGCGTCACGGCCGGTGCCGCGGACATCGTGCGCGTCCACGACGTCCGCGAGAACGCGCGGGCGGCGCGCACTGTCGATGCCGTCGTGCGCGGCTGGCGGCCCTCTGGCTGGGGCGAGTCGCGATGAGCGACCGCATCCTGCTCGAGGGCATGACCTTCGAGGGCACCCACGGGGTGTACCCCGAGGAGCAGGTCACGCCGCAGCCGTTCGAGGTGGACGTCGAGCTGGCGCTCAACCTCCAGCCGGCGGGCCTGTCGGACGACCTCGCGCTGACGGCCGACTACGGCCGCGTCTTCGACGCGTGCCGCCAGGTGGTGGAGTCAACCCGGTTCAACCTGATCGAGGCGCTGGCCGAGGCCATCGCCGAGGAGCTGCTGGCCGGCTTCCCGATGGTCGACTCGGTCACGGTGCGCGTCCGCAAGCCCAACGTCGACCTGGGCGGGCCGTTCCGCAGCGCCGGGATCGAGATCCGCCGTCGGCGTCGGACGCTGTAGCCGGCCTCCACGACCGCCCGCACCCCCCGCTCGCTCGGGCGCCCGAGCGAAGGCGCCCCGCCCGGGGGGTAGGCGAGGCGCCATTCGCTCGGAGCGACGACGGGAGGGTGCTCGCCCTCAGCCCGCCGTCATTGGAGACCGTCGGGGCGGACGGCGAGCGTGACCGGCACCGTGATCGTCTGGCCGCCGCGGAGCACCGTCAGCTGGATGGTGTCGTTCGGGGAGAACTGCACGAGGAGCAGGTTGAGCGGGTGCTCCTGGTCGATCTCGATGCCGTTGATCGCGGTGATGACGTCGCCGACCTTGAGGCCGGCGGCCTCGGCGGGGCTGCCGGGTGTGATGCCCGATCCGCCGGAGGTGCTGTCGCCGATGATCAGCGCGCCGTTGTCCACCGTGAGGTGCTGGTCCGCCTTCACCTTCTGGTCGATCGACTCGAACCGGATGCCGATGAACGGACGCTCGAGCGCCTCGCCCTTCACGGCCTGGGCCATGATCGGCTTGGCGATGTCGATCGGGATCGCGAACCCGATCCCGTTGGACCCGTCCGCCATGGCGGTGTTGATTCCCACGACGTCGCCGTCAGCGTCCGCGAGCGGTCCACCCGAGTTGCCCGGGTTGATGGCGGCGTCGGTCTGGATGAGATTGGAGATGGTCGAGCCGTCGCCCAGCACGATCGAGCGGCCCTTGCCGGACACGATGCCGCTGGTGACCGAGAAGGAGTAGGTGCCCAGGGGGCTGCCGACCGCCACGACGAGCTGCCCCACCTTGAGGGCGTCCGAGCTGCCGAGGCTGGCCGCGGGCAGGCCCGTCGCGTGCACCTTGACGATGGCGAGGTCGGTCAGGGTGTCGATGCCGTACACGGTGCCGGCGAACGTGCGGCCGTCCTTGAGTTCCACCTGCAGCGTGTCGGCGCCGGTGACGACGTGGTGGTTGGTCAGGATCCAGCCGCTGGCGTCGTAGATGATCCCCGAGCCCACGCCGTCGGTCTGGTTGTCGCTGAACGGATCGCCCGACGCGTTGCCCGTGGTGATCTTCACCACCGACGGGCTGACCTTCGCCGCCGAGCTGATCACCGCCGACGACTCGTCGACCACGCCGCCGGTTGCGGATGTGCCCTGGCCAGAGGAGGCGGCGGCATGCTGCGCCTGGGCTGCCGGGCGGTCGAAGGTGCCGGTGGCGTCGAGCGCGAGGGCGGTGCCGGAGGATGCCAGGACTGCGGACAGGAGGGCGACGGCGGCGACCGTGCCCAGGCCCGGCCCCGAGCGGCGCTCGACGGGCGGCACGGCGGCCTCGGACGACGGCCAGGCGGGGGCCGCCGAAGGCGCTGCCGACCAGCCTGACGATGGCTCCGACAGGTCAGGGGACAGTGGGTTGGCGGCCGACCCGCTCCACGAGGCTGTCGACGAGGACGCCGGCGACGACCAGGCGCTGGCGGCCTCGGGCGACGGGCTGCCCCACAGCGGTCGTGGGCTGGCCGGATGCGACGACCCGGACGCCGGCGAGGGGTTCGAGGCCGTCCGCGTGCCGGCCGCGGCCCATGCCCAGCGCGTGTCGGGACGCGGGTCGGGCGCGGGGGCGAATCGAGGCACGTCAAGGGGCTGCGTGTCCTCGAGCGGACCGCTGCCGCCACCGGGGGCGGGGGCCGGCTGTTGAGCGTCCTGGGTCATCGCGCGATGGTCTTTCGTCCTCTGCAGGGCCGGGGATCCGGGCACCGTGCCCTGATGCTCACAGGGTGCCTCACGCCGATTCAGGCGTGCTCAGCACCGGGTGAAGAATCATCCACCTTCTGCTGAGAATCCGCTGAAGGCCGCGTCGGCCGAGCGGAGTCGAGGTCCGGATCGCGGGGGAGCGTGACCACGAAGCGGGCGCCGTGCCCCACCCGGCTCTCCACCTCGATGGTGCCGTGGTGCATGTCGACGATGGACTTCACGATCGCGAGCCCCAGCCCCGAGCCCGTGCCGCGCGCCTCGTTCGCCTGCGAGCCGCGGTAGAAGCGGTCGAAGATCCGGGGCAGCTCGGCCGGGTGGATCCCGACCCCGGTGTCCGCAACCTCGATCCGGGCGCCGCCGTCCGGCTCGCGCGTGGCGGCGACCCGCACCTCGCCGCCCCGCTCAGTGAACTTGAGCGCGTTGCCCACCAGATTGCCCACGACCTGGCCGATCCGCGGCCCGTCGTGGCTGATGCGCAGCGGGCGGTCGGGAAGCGACGTGGTCAGCGTGATGCCCTTCCGCTCGGCGGTGGCCAGGTGCTGTTCCACCGCGGACTCGATGGTGCCGCGGACGTCGTCGGGGCGCAGGTCGAGCAGCACGAGCCCAGAGTCGAGCTTCGAGAGCTCGAGCAGGTTGTGGGCCAGCCAGTCGAGCCGGTCGAGCTGCGCAGCCGAGGAGTCGAGGAACTCCTGGCGCGCGGACGGGTCCTTGCCCGCCGGCCCCTGGAGCAGCTCGATGAACGTGTTCATCGCGGCGATCGGCGTCCGCAGCTCGTGGGACACGTCGGCCAGGAAGTCGCGGCTCCGGTCCCGGTCGCCGCGGATGATCTCGACGCTCTGCTCCAGCCGACTGGCCATCGTGTTGAACTGCTCGGAGAGCGCCTGGAGCTCGAGGGTTCCGGATTCGTCCTCCACGTTCACCCGCGCGGTGAGGTCGCCCTCGGCGACGCGCCTGGAGGCCTCGGTGAGGCGCACCACCGGGGTTGCGAAGCGGTGGGCCACGAAGGACGCCACCAGCACCGCCACGGCCACGGCCACCAACGCCATGACCAGCAGCAGCCCCGTGATCGAGGTCAGCGTCGAGGCCCGGCTGGTGTACGGGTTCGACAGCCGCACCTCGAGGCCCCAGGACTGGACAGCGTTGGCGCGCGCGATCGGCTGGGTGGCGGGGGCAATCGCCGGATCGCGCGCCTGCCCGCGGTCCGGCTGGCCGGTGAAGGTGGCGGAGAAGGAGAGGTTCGGGTCGGGGCTGGGTACGAGGACCCCGGCCGCGTCGGGATACGCCGCGCCGAACGTGACGGTCACGTCCGCCTGGGCCACGTCGTTGGCCGCCAGCTGGAGCAGCCCGCGGTCCTTGAGCAGGGCCGCCACATCGGGGTTCAGCTCCAGCTTGCCGGCCACGCTCGCCACCACGGCGCCGGAGCCCGCCTCGTCGGAGATGAACCGCTCGAGGACCACGGCCGTGGCGTACGCGTGGAGCCGTAGGCCCTGCTCCTCCTGCTGGCGGAAGAAGTCGTCGAGCCGGTTGATGATCACCGGTGAGATCAGGCCGAGCGTGACCGCCACCACAGCCACGAACGCGATGGTCAGGCGGCTCTGGAAGGAGCGTGGCACGGACGGGCGCGGGGGGTGCACCTCCCAGCGCCGCTGCTCGATCGCCGGCGCGTCGATGGGTGTGCCGCCCGGACGGGGGCCGGAAGGCGCGGCCTTCTCGAGCGGTCCGGACGCGCTGCGCCCGCGCACGTCAGCGCTCGGCGAACTGGTAGCCGGCCCCGCGCACGGTGAGCACGAAGCGCGGCAGCGAGGGGTCGTCCTCGATCTTCTCCCGCAGGTGGCTCACGTGGACGTTGATCGTCTTCTCGTCCTGGTCGAGGGCCTCGTAGTCGCGCAGGAGCTCGAGCAGCTCGCGCCGGGAGAAGACCCGTCCGGGGCGGCCGGCGAGGTGGCGGAGGATCTCGAACTCAGTCGCGGTCAGCGCGATCCGCCGATTGCCGCGCTGGACGCGTCGACGCTCGAGGTCGATGATCAGGTCGTCGTGCCGGATGACGCGGCCGCCGGCGGCGTTCGCGAGATCGCCGTAGGCCCGGCGCAGCAGGGCCCGGATCCGGCTCATGAGCTCCCGCAGAGCGAACGGCTTGGTCACGTAGTCGTCGGCGCCGAGCTCGAGGCCCACCACCTTGTCGAACTCATCGCCGCGTGCGGTGAGGAACAGAACCGGCGCCTTGGATCCAGCGCCGCGGAGGCGCCGCAGGACCTCGAAGCCATCGATTCCGGGCAGCCGCACGTCGAGCACGATGAGGTCGGGCGCCTGGTTGGTGGCGAACTCCAGGCCCTCCTCGCCGGAGCGGGCGACCGTCACCTCGTAGCCCTCCTGCTGCAGGGCGTACTGAATGCCTCGCGCGACGGCGAACTCGTCCTCGACGATCAGGATGGTGGATGCCACGGCCGGGATGCTACACCGGCTCGCCGATCTCGCGTTCGGGCTGCTGCCGTCCTCCTGGGGCGGAGGGACATCCTGCGGCGGAGGAGGGACATCCTGCGGCGGAGGCGGGCCGCGAGTGCTAGGCTCGCCCGCGAGGGCGAACGACGGGTGCCCGCCCGTCTCCCCGACCATGGGGCCCGACCGTCGTCGGGCTCGCGAGCGAGGAGGACGAACGTGTCCGACCGACCGCGCCTCGAGGCGACGACGCGCAGTGACTCCGGGAAGGGCGCGGCCGCCCGGCTGCGACGCGATGGCAGGCTCCCCGCGGTGCTGTTCGGCCACGGGCTGGCGAGCCAGCCGCTCTCGGTGGACGCTCACGAGTTCGCCGTGCTCCGTCGGCACGCCGGTGCAACCACTCTGGTGGACCTCTCGGTCGACGGCCACAAGCCGCGTGCCGTGCTCATCCACGGGGTCCAGCACCACAAGGTCAACCACCACCCCCTCCACGTGGACCTCTTCGTCGTCCGCATGACCGAGGAGCTGACCGCTGAAGTGCCGCTCATCGGCAGCGGCGTCGCCCCCGCCACCGAGCTCGGCGGGACGCTCGTCCACCCCGTGAGCACGGTGAAGGTGCGCGCGTTGCCGGCGGATCTCCCCGAGGCCATCCACTACGACCTGTCGCCGCTCAAGGACTTCGACCACGTGATCACGGTGGGCGACCTCGCCGCCCCGCGTGGCGTGACGATCCACGCCGACGCGAGCGAGGTGGTCGCCCGCGTGCTCGCCCCACGTGTTGAGGAGATCCCGGTCGAAGCTGCAGAGGCGCCTGCCGAGGTGGCCCCGGCGGCTGCCGGTGGAGAGGCGCCTGTCGCGAGCTGACCGCGGCATCCGACCTCCGCCGCGACCGCCTGCCGGGGGCGGTGGCGGCGCAGCGGAACGCCCGGCCCCCGTTCCTTCGTGCCGCCCGTGGCGGTGCAGTGGGGGGTCGCGGACGTCGAGCCACGCTCAGCGGGTGTGCGCAATACCGCCGGGGTCGGCAGGTGTGCCGGATCTGGCGCTTGCTACCGCCGCACGCCGCTCACATAGACGATCGGGAGCTCGAGCCGCAGCGCGTCGGACGGCAACCGCCGGAGCCGATCGAGGAGGTCGGCGGTCAGCGCCTCCCGGACGTCGGGATCCAGCCCGAGCATCATGTCGCCATCGTCGAAACGGGTGATGAACGCCGCGTAGGCGTCGGGCGTGAACTGGTGGACCAGTCGGTCCTCGCGCGTCGTCACGCACGACAGGCCAGCGGCGCGAAGCTGCGCCGCAGCGGCTGCCGTGGAGGCCAGATCGTCGTGGCCACCGGGGGACTCCCGCTCGATCCCCGCCGCGCCCAGCGCCTCGTCCCAGGCGGCATCGGCCGCGAACGGCAGCTCGCCAGCCAGCCATCCGACGTAAGCCAGGCGCCCGCCGCGCCTGAGCACGCGCCGCATCTCGCGCAACGCCCTGGGCCGCGACGGCACGAGCTGGAGCACGAACGCGGCCAACGCCAGGTCGAACGAGCCGTCGGGGAACGGCAGCCGGTCCGCAGGGGCGCGCGTCAGGCGCACACGTGCGCCGACGGGTCCGGCCGCCGCCACCGTCCGCGCCGCCACCGCCAGCATCCCCGCCGAGATGTCGGTCGCCTCCACCTCGGAGATCGGGGATCGGGCGGCTGCCTCGACCGCGAGCGCGCCCGTGCCGCAGCCCACGTCCACGATCCGCAGGCGCGTCGACGGCGCCTCCTGGGCCACCTCGTCGAGCAGCTTGAGGGTGGCCGCGCGGTGCACGGGCGACCAGTAGGTCGCATAGCCCTCGGCGATGCGGTCATAGCGGGATTCTTGGCCTGTCACACCCCGAATCCTGCCATGTCCTTATCGTGTCCTATGGCCCCCCGACGCGTGGCCGGCAGCCGATGGCCCTTGCCAGCGGACAAGCCATGCTGGCTGCGGTTGCAGAGGCGGGCGCCAGGTGATCGCGCTCGGCGCGGTCCCCCGCCCAAGAAGGAGCCCGAGATGAAGAAGATCCTCCTTGCCTACGATGGGGGGGACCCGGCGCGCAAGGCTCTGGACATGACCATCATGTTCGCCAAGTCGTTCAGCGCCGAGGTGGGAGTGGTGAGCGTGGTTCCGGTGCGCCCCGGCCGCGCCCCGGTGGACCCCTGGGATGACCGCACCGTCCACGCGGAGGAGTTGCTCGAGGCCCGCAAGGTGCTCCGCGAGGCCGGCATCGAGGCCACCCTCATCGAGCCCGGCGGCGACCCCGCCAAGACCATCGAGCGGATCGCCGAGGAGCGCGGGTACGACACGATCGTGATCGGGTGCCGCGGTCTGGGGGCGGTCGCTCGCACGCTGCAGGGGAGCGTGTCGGAGCACGTCGCCGCCAATGCGCACGCGACGGTGGTGATCGCACGTTGATGCCGGGAGCGCACCCGGCAGACCGCACCTCCCCGCCGCCCCCGCCCTGCGCGGGGGCGGCGGCACGTCCGCGCCCCATGAGGGAGCCCTTCCGATGACCCTCAGCACGCCGCCCGGCGCCACCGCCGGCGCCCGATCGACGCGCCGTGCGCTGGAGTCCCTCCGGACGGGGTCCGGACCGATCCCGGTCGCCGAGCGAGGCCTCGCCCTGCTGGCCGACCGCGTCCTCAACAAGGACGCCGCGTTCACCGAGGGCGAGCGCGACGCCCTGGGCCTGCGCGGGCTGCTGCCGCCGCGGGTGGTGGACATCGAGACGCAGGTGGCGCTCGAGCTCGAGCACGTGCGCCGCAAGGGCGACGACCTCGAGAAGTACATCGGCCTGGCGGCGCTCCAGGACCGCAACGAGACGCTGTTCCACCGCGTGCTGCTCGACCACCTCGAGGAGCTGCTGCCCATCGTCTACACCCCGACCGTGGGCCGGGCGTGCCAGGAGTTCAGCCACCACTACCGGCGCCCGCGCGGCGTGTGGATCACCCCGGACGACGTGGACCGGGTGCCCGAGCTGCTGCGCAACGCTGCACGCGCCGAGGTCCGCCTGATCGTCGTCACCGACAATGAGCGGATCCTGGGCCTCGGCGACCAGGGCGCAGGGGGCATGGGGATCCCGGTCGGCAAGCTCGCGATCTACTCCGCGGCCGCCGGCCTGCACCCCGCCAACACGCTGCCCGTCTCGCTCGACGTGGGCACCGACCGGGCGGAGCTCCTCGCCGACCCGCTCTACGTCGGCTGGCGCCACCCGCGCCTCCGCGGGGCCGCCTACGATGAGGTCGTGGAGGCGTTCGTCGCCGGCGTCCGGGAGGTGCACCCGCGCGCCGTCCTCCAGTGGGAGGACTTCAAGCAGCACAACGCCATCCGCCTGCTCGAGCGCTACCGCAACTGGGTGTGCTCGTTCAACGACGACATCCAGGGCACCGCGGCGATCTCGGTGGCGACGATCCTCTCCGCCCTCCGGGCCACCGGGCAGACCCTCGCCGACGCGCGGATCGTCCTCGCGGGCGCCGGTGCGGCGGGCACGGGGATCGCGCGCCTGCTCCGGCTGGCGATGACCGAGGAGGGCATCCCGGACCCGGAGGCGCGCGGCCGCATCGCTGTCCTCGACTCGCACGGGCTGGTGGTCGAGGGGCGGCCGGGTCTCGACGAGGACAAGGTCGATGCGGCACTCCCGCGGGAGGCGGTGGCCGCGCTGGGGCTCGACCCCGACCGCGCGCAGGGCCTGCTCGAGGTCGTCGCGGCGTTCCGCCCGAACATCCTGTTGGGGACGACCGGCCTTGGTGGTGCCTTCACCGAGGCCGTGATCCGGGCGGTGGCCGAGGCGGCGGAGCATCCCGTGATCCTGCCGATGTCCAACCCGACCGCCAACACCGAGGCGCTCCCGGCCGATATCCTCGCGTGGACGGACGGCCGGGCGATCGTGGCCACGGGGAGTCCGTTCGGGCCGGTCTCGTACGGCGACGCGATCCGTCGGGTGCCCCAGGCCAACAACGCGTACGTGTTCCCGGGCGTCGGCCTCGGCGCGATCGTGTCCGAGGCGCGAATCCTGCCCGAATCGGCGTTCCTCGTGGCCGCTCGCCGCCTGGCCGACCTGGCCACGTCGGAGATGACCGACCGCGGCGAGCTCTTCCCGCCGATCGGGGACCTGCGGGTCGTGGCCAGGGAGCTGGCGATCGCGGTGGTCGCCCACCTCGGCAGCCTGGGCGTGGGGCGTCGCTACCCGCCGGAGGCGATCCCGGCCGCCGTCACGGCAGCGATGTGGCGCCCGAACTACGTGCCCTACGAAGCCGGCTGAGCCAGCCGTCTCGCATCGTTGCGGCGCCGGGCTCGAGCCTCCGGGGCTCGGACGTCGGCGCGGGGACTCACGCCTCCGGCGGCACGCCGCCGTGCCAGCCCGGCACCGGCCCGGGCGGCGGCGCGCTGGCCTTGGGGAGGAGGCGCCTCGCCGCCCTCCAGGCGAGGAAGGCCACGACCAGCAGGACGGCCAGGATGGGGACCCACACGATCCCGAACCAGATCGCGCCGCTCACGAGGTGCTGTCCGAGGCTGAGCATCGCGGCAGTGGCCCCGTCGACGTCGGCGGCCGGATCCCAGCCCTTCGCGGCCGTCTGGACCTGCTGGACCTCGAGTCCGAAGGTCGTCACGAGGGTGCCGTAGGCCACCTGGTCCTGGAGGCGCTTGAGCTGCGCGTCGAGCTGCTCGATCTGGCCCCGCACATCGGTCAGCTGCGCCTGGACCTCCAGAAGGTCGCTGACCTTGGCCGTGTTCTGGGCGATCCCCTGCAGCGCCGCCTCGGACGCGCGCAGGTTGGCGATGCGCGCCTGGAGATCCACCACCTGGCTGCCCACCTCCTGGGCCTGCGTCTCCTCCGACACCACTTTGGTGGCGATGCTGCGGAGCTGGCCGATGGTGTCCTCCCACTTGGTGGCGGGGATGCGGTACGTGATCACCGCCGTTGGCTGGTCCGACGAGTTGGACTCCTGGGAGGCGCCGATGTAGCCGCCCGCCGCCTCGACGGCCGTCTTCGCCCTGGCGAGCGCCTGGGTGACGTCGGCGACCACCAGCTGGAGCGAGCCGGTGTAGACGATCTGGAGGTTGTTGTCGAGCTGGCCCGGGGCACCGCCCGTCTGGGATCCGTTGTCGGCCGGCGCCGCGGGAGCGGCCATGCTCGGCGCGGCGCTCGCGGCCGGGTACGCCTCGGAAACGCCCTCGCCCCCAGTGGCGCCACCGTACGCGTCCCTGGCCGGCGCGGCGGTCGCTGCCGAGCTGCCGGCGCATGCGGCGAGGGCTGCTGCCGCAACGACAAGGAGCATGAGGCGGGTTCCGGTCCCGCGTCCGAGCAGTCTGCGCATGGCCTTCCCCTTCGCGTGCCGCGGAGCGCGGCGAACGGGGGACGCCGGACGGCGCCCTTCGGTTCCCGCGCACGCCGTCGTGGGCCGCCGAAGCGCCGCGGCGCGCACACCCAGTCCAGTGCCGCCCGAGTCGCGTCGGACTCAGCGGGCCACCCGCGCAGCGTGGTTCGTTGTCGCAGGCCGGCCGGCCGGGCGCGGCGCCTCGTGCTCGGCGGAGCCCGGCTCGAGTCTGACCCGACTCGACAGGCCCGGCGAGTCTGGCCCGGCTCGGCGGAGCCCGGCTCACTGGTCGACCGGCGCGGTATTGTGCCGCCATGCGCCTTCCGTTCCAGCCGCCCGTCGAGCCGATGCTGGCTAAGGCGTCCCCCGGCCTCCCTGACGGGGAGGGCTGGCTCTACGAGCCCAAGTGGGACGGCTTCCGTGCGCTTCTGTTCCGAGACGGCGACGAGACGTACCTCCAGAGTCGCGACCTCAAGCCCCTCGACCGCTACTTCCCGGAGCTTGCCGCACCGCTTCGCGCGCAGCTTCCCGAGCGGTGCGTGCTCGACGGCGAGGTGGTGATCGCGCGTGCCGGCGCCCTGGACTTCGAGGCGCTGCTGCTGCGGATCCATCCCGCCGAATCGCGGGTGCGGCTGCTCGCGGCCGAGACGCCGGCCTCGTACGTGGCGTGGGACGTGCTGGCGCTGGACGACGATGACCTCCGCGGCGTGCCGCAGGGCGAGCGACGCGCCCGGCTGGAGGTCGTGCTGGGCGGCGCCGTTCCGCCGATCCACCTGACGCCCGCCACGATCGACCGCGCGCTGGCAGCCGACTGGTTCGACCGCTTCGAGGGAGCGGGCCTGGACGGCGTCGTCGCCAAGCGGCTCGACGGCACCTACCAACCCGGCAAGCGCGCGATGACCAAGATCAAGCACGAGCGGACGGCCGACTGCGTGGTTGCCGGGTTCCGCTGGCACAAGAACGGCCGGGGCACCCACATCGGGTCGCTGCTGCTCGGCTTGTTCGACGCCGACGGCCGGCTGCACCATGTGGGCATCGCCGCGTCGTTCACGTGGGAGCGGCGGGCGGATCTGGCCGAGGAGCTGGCGCCCCTGCGGGAGCGGGCGCTGGACGACCATCCATGGCGCGAGTGGGCCGATTGGGCGCAGTTCGGCGATGCCGAGGCGTCGGGGCAGCGGCTGCCGGGCGCCACCTCGCGCTGGAACCGCGGCAAGGACCTCTCCTGGGAGCCGCTCCGCTGCGAGCGCGTGGCCGAGGTGGCCTACGACCATCTCCAGGGCGACCGCTTCCGCCACGCAACGACGTTCCGCCGGTGGCGTCCGGACAAGCCCGTGAGCGCCTGCCGGTACGACCAGCTCGAGACCACCGCACCGTTCGAGCTGGAGCGGATCTTCGGTCGCTGACGGCCGCCGTGCGGCGACCGTGACAGGCGTCATGGCGCGATCGGGACAGCCATGGCCTCGCACCGGCCGGCACCGAGGTGATGCCTGCCGCCGAGGGGCCGATTGGGACCGACGGCGCGGAGACCGACGTCGCCGACCTGCTGAGGGTCAATCTGGCCGCGCAGCGTGGCACCTCGTCGTTCGGGCCCAGTCGTCACAGGCCGACAACGCCGACCGTCCCGGGCCCTGGTGAGGCCGAAGGGGGTTCGATGTCGCGTCGTCAGCGTGCGCTGGGCGCACTTGTCATTGCGCTTGCGTCTGGCATCGGCGCAGCGGTCGTTGCGCCCGGCGTCGACCGCTTCCTGACCGGCATCCACGATGCGGTCACCCTGCCCGACGACATCGGCACTTGCGGTCGAGACTACCGCAAGGACGCGCTCGACCGGCGATGGTCATGGGCGGACATCACAGCCAGCACAGACCCCGGGCACCAGCCAGTGGTGGTCAACCCTGGACCACTCACAGGGCTGCTGGTGCCATGCCAGTCCGAGGCATGCACCACGGCTTCCTGCAACACCGTGGTGTGGGTCCGCATCGACTGGGACGCCTACGTCGACTACTCGCTCCAGGGTGGTCCTTGAGCAGGATGGCCGGTCGAACCGGCTAGTTCTCGACCTTCGTCCCCTTTGACGCGCGCCGCTGGGCTGTCGCCGCCTCCCACGCGGCTTGGTCCTGCGGTGTGACGCTCGCCCAGGGGTCGTAGTCCGGGTCGAGCGGCTCTTGGCTGGGGCGCAGCGCCTCGGGGATGTGGGTCAGGTTGACCCGCAGTCGGTACCAGAGCGACGAGCGGCCGCGCATGCCGTCGGTGAGGACGTCCGCGGGCTCGAGGTGGGCACCGGCCTCCGGGTGGCGCGCCCTCCAGCGCTCGAACCCCGCCTGCACCTCGGCCTTGGACGCGGCGCGGGCGATCTCGATCACCGGGATCGCAGACCGCCTTCGGCCGGTGGGCGTCGGTCGCGTGCCAGCCCAGTCGGCCGGGAGCCCGGCATTGCGGTCGCCCAGCGCGACGGCGGCGGCGCGGGCGGCTTGGACCTCCGGCGGCGGACCGCCCGCGACGCCGCTGCCGACCTCGTACTCGCTGTCCGCTCGGCGTTTGCGCGAGGGCTGGACGCGCGGCGGCTCGCCCGCCTGCTTCGCGTAGTTGGGCGGCCAGGGCGCGTCGCCGAGGCCCTCGGCCTCATGGCGCGCGGAGAGCTCGAGCAAGGCATCGAGCGAGCCCGCGGCGTCGTCGATCCCGGCACCTGCGTCCCCGCGCTGCGCGTAGATGGCCGGCACGGTGGCGAGCGTGAAATCCTCGGCGACCACCATCGGGACCTCGTCCCAGCGGACCGGGAACGACACGCGGGCATCGGGCAGCGGGCGCACCGAGTACGCCGACGCCACCGTGCGGTCCTTCGCGTTCTGGTTGTAGTCGAGGAACACGCCGTGGCGCTCCTCCTTCCACCACTTCGATGTGGCGATCGCCGGTGCCCGGCGCTCGACGTCGCGCGCCAGGGCGAGGGCGGCCCGTCGCACCTGCGGATAGGTCCAGCGAGGCTCGATGCGCACGTTGATGTGGATCCCCCGCGAGCCGGAGGTCTTGGGCCAGCCCACGAGGCCCACCTCCGTCAGCGCCTCGCGCACCACCACCGCCACGTCGCGGATCTGCGACCACGGCACGCCCGGGACCGGGTCGAGGTCCACGCGCAGCTCGTCGGGGTGCTCGAGGTCCTCCGCGCGCACCGGGTGCGGGTTGAGGTCCAGGCACCCCAGGTTGGCCACCCACGCGAGGCCGGCGGCCTCGTCCACGACGATCTCGTCGGCGGTGCGTCCCGACGGGAACGTCAGGGTGGCGACGCGCATCCAGTCCGGGCGGTTCTGCGGCGCACGCTTCTGGAAGAACGGCTCGGACTCGGCGCCGTCCACGAAGCGCTTGAGCGCCATGGGGCGGCCGCGGACCCCGACCAGCGCCCCGTCGGCGACGGCGAGGAAGTACCGGACGAGGTCGAGCTTGGTGTGTCGGGCGCGCGGGAAGTAGACCTTGTCCGGG
>JAKAMV010000858.1 GCA_021812735.1 Chloroflexota bacterium
GGACCCGCGTCGTCATCGGCGGCGCCCCCACCACCCCCGAGTTCGCCGCCCAGATCGGCGCCGACGGCCACGCCCCCGACGCCGGGGCCGCCGTGGACCTCGCCCGCCGCCTGCTGGCCCGGTAGGGCAGCGGCGCCGCAACACCGACACGTCCGCAGAGGGACCAGAAGCCATGACCACCGAGACCAGCACCGGCCTGCCGCAGGCCGACGTCGCCGTCGTCCGCGAGCTCGCCACCCGGCTCGCCGAGATCGCCGCCCTTCCCGTGCAGCAGGAGCGGATCCGCGAGTGGCAGGCGCTCAACGACCTGCGGCCCGAGCGCGCCATGGCGATGATCGACGAGGTCCCGTGGCACGAGCTCTCGCGGCCGGGCGTTCTCGCCGCCGAGGAGCTGGCGGTGGTCTCCACCCACCCGTTCACGCGAGAGCTGGAGGCCCGCCTCCGCCGGGAGCTCTACCGCTGGCGCCACATGCGCGTGGACATGGTGGTTCGCCCGTACCTGGACTTCGGCAAGGCCATCCGCACCACCGGCTGGGGCCTGGGGATCCAAGAGGCAACGCTCGACCAGGGCGAGGGCAACATCGTCCAGAGCCACAGCTACAGCGACCAGCTGGCGAACCCCGAGGACATCGAGAAGTTCAGGGAGCCGGAGCTGTGGCTCGACGAAACGGCCAACGCCGCGATCGAGGCTAGGGCCCACGAGTGCCTCGACGGCATCATGGGCGTCCGGATGCAGGGCTGGCACGGCTTCGAGGGCAACCAGCTGGCGTACTGCCTGTGGGACGACATCGAGCAGTTCCGCGGCACCGAGCCCATCCTCATGGACTTCATGGACCGCCCCGAGCACCTGCACAACATCGCCCGGCGGTATCTCGAGGTCCGCATGGCGGAGCTGGACCAGCTCGAGGCCAAGGGCCTGCTGGGCTACGACCAGGACCGGATCCACTGCACCGGCGCCCAGACGACGCAGCTGCCGGCACCCGGCTTCGACCCGGACCGCGTTCGCGCCAAGGATGTCTGGATCTGCGGCCGCAGCCAGCTGTTCGTGTCCGTCGGCCAGGCGACGTTCGACGAGTTCATCCCCGACTACTACGCGCCCTACTACGCGCGCTACGGCCTGGCCCAGTTCGGCTGCTGCGAGCCGCTGCACGGGCGCATCGACTCCGTGCGCAGGATCCCCAACGTGCGCAAGATCTCGATCAGCCCCTGGGCCAAGGTGGACATCGCGGCCGAGAAGATCGGCCCCGACTACGTCTACAGCCGCAAGCCCAACCCGGCGATGGTGGCCATGGACCAGTGGGTCCCGGGGATGGCCGAGAGGGACTTCGACGACGTGCTCGCGGCCACCCGCGCCAACGGCTGCCCGGTGGAGTTCACGCTCAAGGACATCAGCACCGCCCGCAGCGACCCGCAGCGCCTGTGGGACTGGTGCGCGATCGCCGAGCGCAAGACCCGCGGCTGAGGCGCCGCCGTACCCGGCGAGGTGCCGGGACCGGGCCCTGGGGCTGCCGGGCCGGGTCAGTGACGCAATCGATTGCCCGCTAGACTTGGGCTCGCTGCGGCCGCCGCGTCCCGTCTCGGCTGGCAGCCCGAGGGGCGGCGGCAGGTCCGCAAGGCGCAAGATCGACTCCGAGCATCCCAGGCCGCCGGGTTGTCCCGCTCGCCGGCACGCCAGCAGGGCTCACGCCAGCAGGGCTCACGCCAGCACACCCAGGAGACCCGCATGACACCGGCCGACCGCGTCCCGTTCACCATCATCGGCGAGAACATCCACGCCACCCGCAGCTTCGCCCGCCAGGGCAAGAACGTCGTGACCGTGGACGGCGTCGAGGCCGTGGCGTTCAAGGACGCGGTGACCGGTGCCGACCGGACCTGCCCCATCTGCTCGCCCGTGGCGACATCGGCTGAGTTCGCCAAGAACAAGGTCAAGCACATCCGCAACGCGCTGCTGCTGGGCATGGGCGGCGACGGCGCGCTCGACGCCAAGCTGACCGGCGAGGTTTCCGAGGAGGCCGCGCGGGCCGGTCGCGACTACCTGATCGCCGCGGCCATCCGTCAGCAGCGCAACGGCGCTCACTTCCTCGACGTGAACGTGGACGAGATGAGCCCTGACGAGGGTGTTCGCGTGCGGGCGATGGAGTGGCTGGTGGGGCTGCTCGAGGGCGCCGTCGGCGTGCCGCTCTCGCTGGACAGCTCGTCCCTCACGGTCCTGGAGGCCGGGTTCCGCGCCTCCACCCGGCCCAAGGGCCCGCTCATGCTCAACTCCGCCTCAGCGGAGCGACCCGAGGCGCTGGACCTCGCGGCCGCGAACGGCGCGTCGGTGGTCCTGTCGGCGGCGGGCATCGGCGGCTTGCCCAGCACCGTGCAAGGGCGCATGGACAACGCCAACGCCATCTACGCCCAGGCGCTGGAGCGGGGCATCGTCCCGGCCGACTGCCACGTGGACATGCTGGTCCTCCCGGTGGGGGTGGACGCCGAGTCGGGCAACAACTTCCTCGGCGCCGTGCGGCAGTTCCGCGCGGAGCACGGGCCGGAGGTCCGCCTCACGGGCGGCCTGTCCAATGTGTCGTTCGGGCTGCCCAACCGCAAGCTGGTCAACGACGTGTTCCTCGCCCTCGCAATCGACGCCGGGGTGGACTCCGGCATCGTGGACCCCAACGTGGTCAGCCCCGGGCGCGTCAGCGCCATGGACCGCGACGCCAAGCCGTTCCGGATGGCCGCCGACGTCCTGACGGGCGTGGACATGTTCGCGATGGAGTACCTCACCGCGTACCGCGCCGGCGAGCTCGGGGGCGACTGACCCGCGCCGCGCCACCGACGGCGGGCGATGCTGGCGGCCCGCCGTCGCTCCGCGCGCTCCTAGGGCTGGGGGACGTGGTCCGACCAGCGGTGGGTCGGCGCATAGCCGAGCAGCCGCCGTGCCCGGTCGATCGCGAGCAGCGTCTCGCGCCCGCGCAGCTCGCGGCGGAGCGGCACCTGCGGGAACACCTCGGCCATGAGGTCCGCCGAATCGCGCGTCATGACGGTGTCGTCCGCAGCCACGATGCAGACCTCCGCGCCCGCGACCGCCGCCGTCAGGGCCAGACGGCAGGCCTGGGCCACGTCGCGCACGTCCACGTAACCCCAGAGGTTCCACTTGCGAAGGTGGGCATCGGTCCAGTAGGAGGGGAACTGGGCGTAGTCGTCGGGCTCCATGATGTTCGAGATCCGCAGGCCGACGTGCGGCACGCCGGTTCGCCGCGCGAACTGGGCGGCCATGGTCTCACCGGCCAGCTTGGCGAGCGCGTACGAGCTCTCGGGCCGCGGCTCGGCCGTCTCGTCAAGCGGGGCGAACTGCGGCGGCGTGTCGAACGGCAGGCCGAGCACGGTCTCGCTCGACGCCCAGACCACGCGCCCGACGCCGTTCGCCTCGGCGGCCGCGAACACGTTGTACGTGGAGACCGCGTTGATCCGGAAGGTGTCGGCGGCGGGCCGGATCCCGGGGGCCGGGATCGCCGCCAGGTGGACCACCGCGTCGGCCCCGGCGAGGACTTCGACCGCCTGCCCGTAGTCGGTCAGGTCCGTGATCCGACAGCGGTCGTCCCACTCCCACGGGTCGTGCCGCAGGTCAG
>JAKAMV010000859.1 GCA_021812735.1 Chloroflexota bacterium
CGCCACGACGAGATAGGGCGTGATGTCGGGCATGACGCATTCGGAGAAGTAGTTGGGTCCGGATACGTTCTCCGCGGCGCAGCGAGCGTTGGCGAGTGTCAGCAGGCCGGCCATGCCCCCACCGAGCCCGACGATGAGTCCGCCCGCGCCGAGCGGCCGCCCCTTCTCGCGCGCCGCCCACACGCCGGCCGGCACGAGAAGAAGCAGCGCAAGCACACCGGCCTCCAGCACTGCGCCGCCAGCGATCAGGCCGAGTGCAATCCCGAGGAGCGAGGAGACCCCTCGCATCGGTCGTCCCTCCTGCGACGCGAACACTCTCTGCTTCGCGCCCGGAGTGGTCAAGGTCTACCTACTGGACCACCGTGTCCAGCCAGTACGCGTCCGCACCGACGCACGCACCGCTCACGTGGGACGCGCCCACGATCGCAATCCTGCCCGCCGCGTTGAGCACGTCGAATGCCGTGCCCTGACCGAAGCGCACGGTGAAGTCCGGGGGCCACACCAGCTCGATGCGGCTGCCGGTGATCGTGTCAGCCAGCCAGACCTTCCGGGGATCGCTTGGGCTGGCCTTCACAACCGCGTCCAGCCCGACGCCGGCGCAGGCGAGGGGCGTCTCCCCAGGCCCCAGGACCATGCCGGGGTCGGACGGCAAGGTGTACTCGTTCGGGCCGAGCGTCGGTGCAGAGGTGGCACCGGGCCCGGCACAACTCGCGGCCAGCAGTGCAGTCGCCGCCAGGTAGAAGACTCCTCGCATCCCGTCACCCTGCTCGCCGGACGCGACCCGATGCTGCGGGCCCCCTGTCTCGACGTCAAGGGCGCTGAGGCAGTTCGCCTCAGGCCCGCGGCATTCGGGTCCCACTGAGCCACGCCTGACCCCGAAATCGTGCGCTTGCGGGTAGCTGCCGTTTAGTGGACTCAAGCTCAGGACTTCCTCACCGCCGCGCTCCGCCGCCGCCTGAGACGTCACAAGGCCGGCCGGGCGCGTTCGCGTGGAGGCGGAGCCGGGCGGACGGCCGGGTGCTCAGGAACCCATTCGCACCGGTCCTGGTTCGACCGGGTCGGCGCATGGGCTGGGAGATGGATTGCCGGCACAGCGACACCGCGGTTGCTCGGGGGACTGGCACGAGTGCTGCCGGGTCGGCTCAACAGAGCTGGTGAGTCTGGTCGGGGCGAGAGGATCGGCGCCGACACCTTCGAACTGTCGGTGAGGATCTTGGGCGGCACTTGCAGGCCACTGTCACCAGCGCGATCGGCATAGGCTCGCTGGGCCCACACCATGATCGGGGCACGGCGGTTCTCTCGGGTGCGCCCGTGCCGATCAGCCGACCACTCGTGGCTTCCCTAGGCCCGCCTGCCTCGCTGGCTCAGTGATGGTCCGCGACCCGGCGGTCCCGAATGCCGCGCCGGGCGGTGGCGACCATGACCCGACCGCCACAGACGCGGCGATGCCGATCCACAAGGGAGGCCAACCTCGCCGACTCTCGTGCATCTGGCCCATCTTGGATGCGTTCCTTTCCGGGGCACTGACTGCCCGACCGACAGCAGGCATGGCTCGGCACGGTCCCGGCGGTTGGGGTTCGCCGCGGGTCAGAGGCTCCGCAACGGGTGAGGGTCGGCCGGACCGGTGTCGACGCCAAGGTGCATGTGGCCCCAGGAGGGCCCGTGCCTCTGCTGGTCGGCGAGCCGGAGACGAACGGGGATGGACGCCGAGCCGCACCATCGCCGGCCCCGTGCCTCCGGGGAGTCTTCTCTGAGGTCGCCCACGCTGGCCGACGTGGCGCGATGAACTCGACCGTGGCCAACACCGCGCCCGACCGGAGCATGGCCCCGGGCTGCCCTACGGCGCTGGCCGCGCGCTCCGTGCAGGGCCGACGATCCCCTCCTCGTAGGCCGCCAGCAGGTCGAACAGCTCGGTCGCCGCGTACTGGCGGTCGTACGTCCCCGCGTTCAGCTGGCGGATGACGCCGGCCTCGGCCAGCGCCTTGAGCGCCGCGAGCGTCTGCTGCTGGCTGACGCCGATCGCCGCCCGGGCGGTCGGTGCCGAGAGCACGGGCAGGGCTGGCAGCAGCGCGATGAGCTTGCTCGCGGCGGACCCGGCCCGTGGCCTGCCCGCGCGCTCCCGCCACTCGCTCTGGAGGGCGGCCACGTGGTCCGCCAGCTCGATCGACGCGGCCGCCGCGCGGGCGGCGGCGGTGGCGAAGGAGCCGATCCAGTCCGCGGTGCGCCCCTCCCGGAACGCCACCAGCCCCTCGACATACGCGGTGGGGCGGGCCGCCAGGACGATGCTGACCGGCGGGACGAACCGGTCCGCGACGCCGCGGCGGCGCAGCACGACGTGGACGAGCGCGCGTCCGACGCGGCCGTTGCCGTCGATGAAGGGGTGGATGGTCTCGAACTGCGCGTGCGCCACAGCGGCCTGGGGCATCGCCGGCAGGTCGTCGCGCGCCATGAACCTGATGAGGTCCTCGAGCAGCGGCATCACGAGGTCCTCCGGCGGCGGCACGAAGGCGGCGTCGGACGGGTTCCCCAGCCGGCCGCCGATCCAGTTCTGCTCCTCGCGCACCCGGCCGGGCCTCGCCCGGTCGTCGCCCGCCATGAGCACCGCGTGGACTGCCAGCAGGTCGTCCACCGCGACGGGCGCCTCCCGGTGGCCGATCGCGATCGCCTCCTCCATCGCGGACACGTTCGCCGCCACGATCCGCGCGCTGCCTCGCGCCGCCCGGGGATCGGTGAGCGCCCGGGCGAGGTTGAGCGACGAGACGTCGTAGCCCTCGATCCGCGACGACGCCACGGCCTCCGACCGCAGGAGCAGCGGGCCGATCGCCTCGAGGCCGCCAACCGAGGCGCGCTCGTTGAGCGCCCGGATCGCCGCCTCCGCGTCCGCCGAGACGTCGGCCACCTCGAACGGGACGACGGGGTCCAGGGCCGCGATCTCGTCTGGGACGAATGCCTGGTACCGGAACGAGGCGCGAGCCCGGCGGCCGCCCATCGCGCCAGGGTCTCCCTCCCGCGTCCGCTCGACGGTGCTCGGCACGCGGCCTCCGGCTAACCCTTGGATCCCTGCCTGCGAATGAAGGGATGAGACGAGAGTGGGCCAATAACCCTTCAATGTCAACGAGAGATTGAAGGGAAGCTCGCCCGCTGGGCGCTCGGCGCGTCCGTCCTCAGCCGCCTCGACGGGCACGACCGCGACCTCGACCGGATCCTCGCCTGGCAGAACCGCGCCGACGGCGCGCTGGTCCTGGCGCGCTGGGCGCTCGGCGCGTCCCTCCTCAACATTCGTGCCCAGTCGGCAGGCTGGCACGCCGCCTGGGCCGTCGGGAAAGTGCGTAAGACTGGTCGGGGCGAGAGGCGTAGCCCCGCGACCAGCGACCTACCGATCATTATGCGCCTCGCCGAGCCGCCCGAGCCCTTCGACTGGCTGCGGAGCGCATGACGCGACGGGCCGCCCGTTCAGCCGAGCGCGCCACGGACCGCGAGGTTGGGGTCGTCGCGGCGGTCTTGGCGACCGGGTCCGAGAAGCAGGCCGCCCACCGCCTCGGCCTGTCGCACTCGACGGTCAAGCACCACCTGGCGAACGCGCGGTCGAAGGTCGGGGCGACGACGACGG
>JAKAMV010000125.1 GCA_021812735.1 Chloroflexota bacterium
CGCTGTGGATCGGCCACCGCGACCGGCCCAACGAGCAGCTGCTCCGCAGTCCCGCCCTGATGAACGCCGACGGCGCCGCCGCCGCCAGGCTCCCCGGCGGCCACGTTGAGGGTTTCGCCGACACTTTCGGTGCGGCGTTCACCGCCGTCTACGCCGATGTCGCCGCGGGGCGGCCGTCCGACCGCCCGCGCTATGCCACCTTCGCCGCCGGCCACGAGGAGATGGCCATCGGGGACGCGGTCCTCGAGAGCAGGCGGACCGGCACCTGGGCCAGGGTCAACAGGGACTGATGCCCCGCCACGCAGAGGAGCAGCCGCGATGAAGCTCGGCTTCCTGACCGCCCCGTTCCCGGAGACGCCGCTCATGGAGGTGGGCGACTGGGCCGCGTCTGAGGGCTTCGAGGTGCTGGAGATCGCCTGCTGGCCGCGGAGCGAGGGCCCCACCCGCCGCTACGCGGGCACGAGCCATATCGACGTGGCGAACCTGTCGGCGGGCCAGGCCAGGGATATCCGCGCCGAGCTCGACGCGAAGGGCCTGGGCGTTTCCGGCCTCGGCTTCTACCCCAACCCGCTCCATCCCGACTCCGCGCACCGGGAGCAGGTCATCGGCCACCTCAAGAAGGTGATCGACGCGGCTGAGCTCATGGACGTCCCCCTCGTCAACACCTTCCTGGGTGGCGACGGCGCCAAGAACCAGGACCAGAACTGGGAGGAGGCCCTCCGGGTCTGGCCGGACGTCGTGCGGTACGCGCAGGACCACGGGCGCCGGCTCACCTTCGAGAACTGCCCGATGTTGTTCAGCTACGACGAGTGGCCGGGCGGGCACAACATCGCCACCACGCCGCGGATGTGGCGGCGGATCCTGGAGCGGTGGGAGGGCGCGGTCGGGCTCAACTTCGACCCGAGCCACCTGATCCTCCAGATGATCGACACGCGGCGCTTCCTCCGGGAGTTCGGGGCGCACGTCCTCCACTACCAGGCGAAAGATCTGATGATCGACCGCGACGGGCTCTACGAGCGCGGCGTGTTCTCGATGGGGATGGGCTGGCAGGTCCCGCGCATCCCCGGCCTCGGCGAGGTGGACTGGGGGGTCGTCCACGGCGAGCTGTATCGGGCGGGATACGAGGGCGACTGCGTCATCGAGCACGAGGACCGGCGGTTCGAGGGGACCGACGAGAAGGTCAAGCAGGGATTCCTGATCGCCCGGGACGTTCTGCGGCCGTACTGCCACTGACGTGGCCGACGCCCCGCCTCCGAGGGTTGACTCTGGGGTGGGCCGCTCGTAGGATCCATCATCGATTATCGAGGACAGTCGGCAACCGATCCGCACGATCGCCGCAACGTGCCTCAACCTGGAGTGACATGAGCCTCGACATCGCCGACTTGACCGAGCGCGACATCGCCAAGACCATCGACCACAGCCTGCTGCGGCCGGAGCTGGACGATCGCCAGATTGATGAGGGCTGCGCGCTGGCCGCGAAGTACGACGTGGCGTCGGTGTGCTGCCGGCCGGCGGACATCCGCCGGGCGGTCGGACTGCTCGCCGGCACAGACGTGGCCGTGGGTGCCACAGTCGGCTTCCCGCACGGCAACCACCGGACCGAGACGAAGGTCGCCGAGGCGCGGCAGGCGCTGGCCGACGGCGCGACGGAGCTCGACATGGTGCTCCAGATCGGCGCCCTCAAGTCGGGCCGGGACGCGGATGTCCAGGCTGACATCGCCGCCGTCGTAGCGGTGGCCCACGCGGCCGGCGCCATCGTCAAGGTGATCTTCGAGAACGCGTACCTCACCGATGGCGAGAAGGTGCGGGCCTGCCGGCTATCCGAGGCCGCCGGCGCCGACTTCGTCAAGACGAGCACCGGCTTCGCGCCGTCGGGCGCCACGCACGACGACCTCCGCCTGATGCGGGCCAACACGTCGCCGCAGATCCAGATCAAGGCGGCCGGCGGGGTCCGGACGCTCGACGCGCTGCTCGCCGTGATGGAGCTCGGGGTGACCCGCGTCGGCGCCACCGCGACCGAGGCGATCATCGAGGACTTTCGGGCCCGCAAGGCAGGGCTCGCCGTTGCGCCAGCCGGCAGCGCGAAGCTGGGGGGCGGCTTCTGATGCAGCCCGTCCGGATCGCAATGCTCGGCTGCGGGTTCATCGGCGACTTCCACGCACAGGGGCTCCGCTACGTGCGCGCCGGGCGCCTGGTCGCCGCGTGCGACGCCGACGCGGCCCGCCGAGAGGCCTTCGCCGACAAGTTCGGCTGCCGGCCTGTGGCCACGCTCGACGAGCTGTGCGCCGATCCCGACGTCGACCTCGTGGTTGTGTCCCTGCCCAACCACCTTCACCGGGACGCGGTGCTCACGATCGCTGCCGCGGGCAAGGGCGTCGCCTGCACCAAGCCCCTCGGCCGCAACGCCGCCGAGGCGCGGGACATGCTCGCCGCGGTTGACCAGGCCGGCGTGTTCAACGCCTACCTGGAGAACGTGATCTTCAATCCCGACCTGCTGCGCATGCGCGCGATGGTCGAGGCGGGGTCGGTCGGCCGGCTGACCACCGTGCGCGCCCGCGAGGGCCACTCCGGACCGCACGCCCCGCACTTCTGGAACGCCGAGCTCGCGGGCGGCGGGGCGCTGCTCGACATGGCCTCGCACGGCGCCGAGTACGCCCGCTTCCTGTTCGGCAAGGACGCCGTGGTGGCCGATGTGTTCGCTTGGGGCGCCACGCTGGTCCACGGGGCGCGAACCACGGGCGAGGACAACGCCATGATGATCATGCGCCTGGCCGACGGGCGCGCCGCGACGATCGACGTCTCGTGGTCGTCGAAGGGCGGTCTCGAAGGCCGCTTCGAGGCGTACGGCGACGCCGGCCGGCTGATCACCGACATCAGCGTCGGTTCGCTCAAGGCCTTCGTGGAGCGCCCGGCGGGCTACGTCGTCGAAAAGGCCGACGCCGAGACCGGCTGGCTGTTCCCCGTGCCCGACGAGGTCCGGGTCCACGGCCACGATCTGATGATGGCCGACGTCGTGGGCGCCCTTGCCGAGGGGCGGGCCCCACAGGAGACGTTCCGCGACGGCTTCGCCGTCAACGCCGTGCTCGACGCCGCCTACCGCTCTATGGGCAGCGGCCGCTGGGAGCCGGTCGAGCCAACCCCCACACCGGCGAACGACGCGCGATGACCGCCGCCACCGCGTGGCTCTCCGCCGCCGCCGACGTGCTCTCGCGCGTGGCCGTCACGCAGGCCGCGGGCATCGAGACGGCGAGCCAGTGGTGCGCCGAGGCCATCGCCGCGGACGGCCTGGTGCACCTGTTCGGCACCGGCCACTCGCGGATCCCGGTGGAGGAGATGTTCCCGCGCTACGGCTCGTACCCGGGCTTCAACCCCATCGTGGAGCTCTCGATGACGTTCCACACGCCGGTCGTGGGGGCCAACGGCCAGCGCCAGGCGATGTTTATCGAGCGGACGCCGGGCCTGGCGGAGGTGATCCTGTCCAACTTCCGGTTCGGGCCCCACGACGTGATGATGGTCTTCTCGGCTGGCGGCACGACTGCGGTCCCGGTCGAGATGGCTCAGGGTGCGCAGGCCCGCGGCCTGCGCGTCGTCGCGGTGACGTCGGTGGCGCAGTCCCTGGCCGGGGAGCCCGAGCCGGCCGCGGGCGCCCGGTTGCTCGAGGTCGCTGACCTCGTCCTCGACGTGTGCAGCCCGTCCGCCGACGCCGCGGTGGCGCTCGAGGGCCTTGAGAGCCCGGTCGGCCCGCTGTCGACGGTAGGTGCCGTCGCCATCGTCAACGCCATCAAGTCCCGGACCGCCGAGCTGCTCGTCGGCCGCGGGGCGATGCCTCCCGTGATCAGCCGCGCGAGCGCGGTCGGTGCCGCACGGTCACGGGAGCTGTTCGATCAGGCCTATCGAGAGCATGCGCGGCGGCTCGCCCGTGCGATCGACCAGCAAGGAGGTGAGTGACGGTCCGAGGAGATCGAACGAACGCCTGCGGAGCTTGTCGGGCCGGCGCTCTACCCAGAGTCGCCGTTCACCCCAAGGAGGAGAAGGACTAGATGCACCAGTTGCACAAGGCGCGCAGCCTGGCCGCGGTCGGCGCGATCGTGGTCTTGGTCGGCGCGTGTGGGAGCGGGACCGCCACGACGGCCCCCGCCGCCAGTCAGGCACCCACCGCTGCCGCGACGCAAGCGGCATCGGCAGGCGCGACCGCCGCGCCCAGCACGGCGGCCACGGGCCCGTTCACGATCGGCTACTCCAACGGGGCGGGTGTCGGCAACGGCTTCCGCGAGGAGCAGGTCTGCACGGCCAAGGCTGAGGTCGCGGCCCTGGGGCCGAGCAAGATCTCCAACATCACGGTGATCCACCGCAACACCGACGCGGCCGGCCAGCTGTCCGACCTGCGGTCGCTGATCTCCAAGAACGTCAACGCGATCGTCTTCAACCCGAACGACCCCGATGCGCTGAACCCGGCCCTCGCCGAGGCGCACAAGGCGGGCATCGTGACGGTCTCGGTCGACGCGTACGTCACCGACCCGAACACCTGGAACCTCTACAACAACCAGGTCAAGTACGCGTACCTCGGCGCCAAGTGGCTGTTCCAGCAGCTGGGCGGCACCGGCACCGTCTGGTACACGCGCGGCCTGGCCGGCAACCCGGCCGACTCCGACCGTGACACTGGCTTCAACCAGGCCCTCAAGGAATTCCCCGGCATCAAGGTGATCAACCCCGGCGGCACGTTCACCGGATGGGATCCGGCCACGGCCACCCAGATCACCAACGACTTCATCTCCAGCGGCGGCTACGACAAGATCCAGGGCATCTGGGCGTCCGGCATGGGCGCGCAGATCGTCGATGCGATCAAGGCCGCCAACAAGAAGTTCGTGCCGATCGCGGACGCCGACATCGGCGCCTTCGTCAAGCAGCTTCTTGACCAGACCAACTACCCGGGCCTCATCGGCGCGGCGGTCACCAACACCGCGTCCGTGGGCGGCGCCGGCGTGAACATGGCCTACAAGCTGCTCACCGGCCAGACGATCCAGCCGTCCGCTGGCGCCGGCCGGCCCAACACGGTCCTGCTCGACCCGCAGATCCTCGACAACACGACGGCCCAGGGCAAGGCCGACCTCCAGAAGTGGATCTCGGTCCCGGGCCTGGATCCGCTCTGGCCGCTCAGCCTCTCGATCCCGGGTTGGACCGACTACGATCCCAACACGGTCCCGGCCACCTGCAAGGGCGCCTAGCACCTAGGTACCGCAACTCCGCCGAGCGGGGGACGCCGGTCAGCCCGGCGTCCCCCGCTTCGCCCAGGAGATCCATGACTGCCACGACAACCACGGGCCTCCTGCTCGAGGCCTCCGGCATCTCCAAGACCTACGGTGCGGTCGTCGCGCTCCGGTCGGCGTCCCTTGCCGTGCAGCCCGGCGAGGTCCACGCGCTGCTCGGTGCCAACGGCGCCGGGAAGAGCACGCTGGTCAAGATCCTCACCGGTGCCGTCCGCCCAGACGGCGGCCGGATCGTGGTCCGGGGACGCGAGCGGACCTCGCACTCACCGGCCGAGGCGCGCCGGAACGGCCTTGTGTCCGTCTACCAGGAGCCAGCGCTCATCCCGGACCTGGACATCCGCGGCAACCTCCGGCTCACCCGGACGCCCGTCGAGCCGTTCCGCCACTGGCTCAGCGAGCTGGGCCTCGACGATCTCGACCTCGGGCGCCTCGCGCGGCGCCTGCCGCTCGCCTCCCTGCGCATCATCGATCTCGCGCGGGCGTTGGCCATCGAGCCCGACGTGCTGCTGATGGACGAGATGACGGCCGCCCTGCCCGCCAACCTGACCGAGCGGGTCCTCGAGGTGATCGGCCGCAAGCGCGGCGGCCAGCAGTCCGTGATCTTCATCTCGCACCGGATGATCGAGATCGCCGCGGTCTGCGATCGGGCGACGGTCCTTCGCGAGGGCGAGACGGTCGGTGTCGTCGACGTCACCGCGGGCTCGGAGGACAAGATCGTCAAGCTCATGCTGGGCGACGTCGCGCGGGAGCTCGTTCGGCGCGAGGCGTCGGTCGAGGCCGCCGCCGATCACGGCGCGCGGACGCCGCGCATCAGCGCCCGGAACCTGGGCAACGGCCAGCGCCTGCACGACGCGAGCTTCGAGCTGTACCCAGGAGAGGTCGTAGGCCTGGTGGCGCTCGAGGGCCAGGGGCAGGACGAGCTGTTCGAGATCCTGTCGGGCGCGGACCGCCCCGCCAGCGGCTCGCTTGCTCTCGACGGGCAGCCTGTCTCCTTCCGGCACCCGGCGGACGCGATCCGCCAAGGGGTCGTGTTCGTCCCGGCGGACCGCGCCGAGGCTCTCCTGATGCAGCGCAGCGTCCGCGAGAACGTCTCCCTGCCGATGTCCGCGCGCATCTCCCAGTGGGGCCTGTTCAACCTCGGCCGGGAGCAGCACACGGTCAGCCAAGCGGTGGAGCGGCTCCAGATCGACGCTCGAGCCGGCGCGGAGGTGCGCCGCCTCTCCGGTGGCAACCAGCAGAAGGTCACGATCGCCCGCTGGGTCGCCGCCGGCGTCAAGACGATGCTGTGCTTCGACCCGACGCGCGGCATCGACATCCGCACCAAGAGCCAGATCTACGTCCTGCTGCGCGAGCTCGCGGCCGCTGGGGCGGCGATCCTGCTGTACACGTCTGAGCTCAAGGAGATCCAGCTCGCCTGCGACCGAGTCATCGTGATGTTCGGCGGCGACGTGGTGGCCGAGCTGAGCGTGGCAGGCGCCGACGAGGAGACCCTCCTGCGCGCGGCGCACAACCTCAAGGCGGGCGCCGCGCTCCCCGAGGAGCAGTACGCGCGCCAGCAGGCAGCACTCGTCGCGCAGCAGGTCAAGCCGACAGCGTCGTCGTCAGCCACTTCGGAGGGTCTGCGATGACCGCCACGGCCCCCGCGCTCGGCCGCCGCCCCGCATCGCCGGCCGAGCCCTTGCGCCGGATCGCCCGCGACAACACCTGGACGCTCAGCCTGCTAGGCCTGCTCGCGGTGCTGCTCGCGTTCACGAAGTTCGTCAACCCGAACTACGGCGTGACCAGCCTGCAGTACACGGCGACATCGGTCCTGCCGCTCGCCCTCGCCGCCGTCGCCCAGGCCGTCGTCGTGATGTCGGGCGGGATCGACCTGTCGATCAGCTCCCAGATGGCACTCACCAGCGTGGTGGCGGCGTCGCTCATGAAGAGCTACCCGGGCGACATCAACGCAGTTGTCATCGTGGTCCTCACGCTGCTGCTCGGGGTGCTGCTGGGCGCCCTCAACGGCGCGCTCATCGTCCTGACCAGGGTGCCCGACATCATCGTCACGCTGAGCACGTACTTCGTCTGGGCTGGGTTCGCGCTCCTCGTGCGCCCGGCGCCCGGCGGCGCGGCGGCCGACTGGCTCAAGAACCTCGTGGTCGGCTCGGTGGTCGTCGACTGGCTGCCCGTGGCCGCGGTGGTGCTGGTCGTGATCGTGGCCGCGGTGTGGATTCCGGTCGCGCGCTCGAGGCTGGGCCTGTCCCTCCACGCTGTCGGCAGCAACCGGCTGGCCGCCTTCCGGTGCGGCGTGGGCGTCGACCGCACGAAGTTCCTGTCGTATGCCCTGACCGGCCTCATGTCCGCGTTCGCGGGCCTGTCGCTGACCGCGAGCACCGGGATCGGGACGCCGGTCCCGGAGCCCACCTACGCCCTGATCAGCATCGCCGCGGTCGTGCTGGGCGGCGTCAGCCTCGCTGGCGGGGTCGGCGGCGTCTTCGGCCCGATCGTGGCGGTGATCGTGCTCCAGATCATCCGTGACGACATGACGTTCATGGGGGTCGACTCCAACTACGGCCTGGTCGCCCAGGGCTTCATCCTGATCGGCGTGCTCATGGTCGGCAGCCTCGTGCAGATGCGAAGGAGGCGGTCGTGACCGCGGTGACTCCGAGCGCCAGCGGCCGCCCGTGGCGACGCCGCTCGACTTGGCGCAACCTCATGCGGGACCGCCCGCTGTACCCGCTCCTCGCCCTGCTGGTCGTGATGGTCGCGTTGGTCCAGCTGGTGCAGCCGGGCACGGTCAGTCCCGGCTGGGCCGCCGTCAATGTGCGTCAGGCCGCTGTGCTCGCGATCCTCGCCGGGTGCCAGACACTGACCATGCTCACGGGCGGCATCGACCTGTCGGTCGGCTACGTCGCCTCGATGTCGGGCTTCGTGACCGCCACGTTCGTGCACCAGCCGGGGGGCTGGGCCCTTGGCGTCGCGGTCGCGCTGGCCGCGGCCGCCTTGGCGGGCGTCGTGAACGGCGTCGGCATCGGCGTGTTCAAGGTGCATCCGCTGATCATGACCCTGGGCATGGGCCTGATCGTCTACGGGCTCGCCAATGTGTGGCAGCTGCAGAGCGTCCAGACGGGCTCCGGCGTGCCGCCCGTCCTGCGCACGCTGGGGGTTGGCATGGTGGCCGACGTCGTCCCGTACAACCTGGGCGTGTTCGTCCCGCTGGCGCTCCTGATCATCGTCGGCCTCCGACGCACCGGGTACGGCCGCATGCTGTACGCGATCGGCGACAACCCTGTCGCGGCCCGGCTGTCCGGCGTGCGCGACTGGCAGGTGATCGTGGTCCTGTATGTCATCTCCGCGCTCCTGGCCGCCATCGCGGGCCTCCTGCAGTCGGGCCTCACGAACACCGCCAGCGTCACCTTGGTCCAGACGTACGTCCTGCCCTCGGTGGCCGCGACGGTCATCGGCGGCACATCCATCATGGGCGGGCGCGGCGGCTACTCCGGCACCATCGTGGGCGCGCTGATCCTCACCGTGCTGACCGGGTTCCTGAGCATCCTGCTGCCGGAGCCGTGGCGCCAGATCGTGTTCGGCTCGATCGTGGTTCTGGTGGCTGCCGCCTACACGCGGGTCACGGACGCCGCCTGACGCGTCGTGAGCGACCGCGAGGGTTTATCCAGGCACCTCGGGCTGGACCTGGGCGGCACCAACGTCAAGTGGGCAGTCGTGGAGCAGCACGGCGCCTCGCAGACGGTCATCGCTCGCGACCAGGTGCCCACGCGGTATGCGTCGGAACCGCAGGACGTGCCGGCTGCGATCGTTGCCCAGCTGGGCGACGTGGCCCGGTCGGCGGCCGCCGCGTGGGGCCCGATTGCGAGTGTCGGGATTGGCGTTCCGGGACAGTACGACCCGACAACCGGCTGCACGCGGTTCCTCCCGAACGTGCCGGGCCCCTGGGCCGGGCTGCCCGTCGCGGGGCCGGTTGGCGAGGCGGTAGGCGTGCGTGCGTTCCTGATCAACGACGCGCGCGCGTTCGGCCTTGCGGAGCTCCGCCTGGGCGCCGGCAGGGGGGCGAGCTCGATGGTCGGCCTGACGCTTGGCACCGGCGTGGGCGGGGCGGTCGCGGTGGGCGGCCGGATCCACCATGGCCACGACGGCACGGCCGGCGAGGTCGGACACCAGACCATCGACCCCGACGGACCCTGGTGCCATTGCGGCAACCGAGGCTGCGTCGAGGCGTATGCCCGGGCGGACCAGATCAGCGCCGCGTGCGGCACCTCGAGCGTGGAGGAGGCCGTCCGCGCCGCCCGCGCCGGCGAGCCGCGGGCACTGCAGGGCCTGGCCGCTGCCGGACGGTACCTCGGCATCGGGATCGCCAACTTGATCACGATCCTGTCACCAGACAGGATCGTGCTCGGCGGCGGCGTCGCGGCGGCGGGCGACCTGCTTGTCGAGCCGATCCGGGCCGAGATTGCCCGTCGCGTCACCATGACCCCGGTCCACCAAGTGGCGCTGGTGACCGCGGAGCTGGGCACTTGGGCGGGCGCGATCGGCGCGGCCGTGCACGGAGCTGAGCGCGCGGCCGAGGCCTGACGGGACGGGTGGGTCGCCCGAGTCTCCGAGCCCGGCTGTCGCGGCCCATCGCGTTTGTGACGAGCCGCGACAGCGCCGATGCTTACTCGCCTGCGACCACCCCCGCGAGCTCCAGCATCCGCTTCGCCGTGTAGGAGGGACCCTCTTCGCGCGTCAACTGGGCCAGGACGTCGATGGGCAGGTTGTCCACGATCGCGCCGTTGGGGTTGAACAGCAGGTTCTGGTCCACGGCGAGGCCGAACGCCGACCCCTCCTTGACCGCGTGGTAGAGGTTCCGCGGGGCGACCGAGTCGCCCACGTTGAGGACCTGGACGCCCGCCGTTCGCAGCTCCTCGAACAGCTCGGTCGCGGGTCGAGTGTGGCACGACACCACGTCGTCGATCTCGAGTTCCGTGAGCGCGAAGTCCTTGTCCCGCAGGACGACCGACCCGTCTCGGATCTCGTGAACCGTGGTCGAGGTCAGTACCGTCACTGGGAACTTGTACGGCTTGGAGTGGAGGACCTCGGCGTCGCCCTGCGCAAAGCGCTTCCGGGCGACGTACATGTGGATGACCTCGCAGTCGGCCGCGAACTCGCGGTTCTCGGTGACGATCGTGACCTGCCGCCCGATGTCGGCAAGCCACGCCGCCGTGTCGACGGCCGCGTACGAGTCGCCCCACAGGAGGACGCGCTGGCCGACCTTGCGCATCTTGCGACCACCGGGGTGGCACTCGCATGCGACCTTCGGGCAGGCCATGGTCTCCTCGAACGGGACCACCCGCGACGCGTCACCCACCACCGGCGGCACGTACGACACGGCGCCTGTGGCGTTGAGGACGACGTCGAAGTCCCGGAGCTCGGCGACGGTCGGCGCGTGGTTGAGCCGGATGGCGACGTTGAGATCGAGCAGCTGGTCCCGGATCCAGTCGAGGTACCAACGCATCTTCTCCTTGCCCGGGACGAGGCAGACATACTTCATCGCCCCGCCGAGCTCGCCCGACTTCTCGAACAGCGTGACGCGATGGCCGCGCTCGGTGGCGATGCGCGCAGCCTCCATGCCCGCCGGGCCGCCCCCGACCACCGCCACCCTCACCGGGCGCTCCGTGCGGGCCATGTCGTCGTAGGCGGGCTGGCCGCAGGCCGCGTTGATGGAGCACGCGATCTCGTGCTTGGCCATCAGCGACTCCTGCCAGCAGCCGCCAAGGCAGGAGATGCAGCGCCGGATGGACTTGACCTTGCCGTACTTCGCCTTGACAGGCCAATACGGGTCGGCCAGCAGCTGCCGCGCGAGGCCGACGAGGTCGGTCTTGCCCTCGGCGATGATCTGCTCGCAGTACTCCGGGTCGCGCAGGGAGTGGGAGGTGATCACCGGGACCCTGACGACCTTCTTGGTCGCCTCGGCCGCGTAGGTCGCCCAGCCCTGCGGGTAGTGCATCGGGTCGAACCCAGCGCCGGGAGACTCCTGGATGCCCTGGCTGATGTCAATCGCGGCGACGCCGGCACGCTCGAGGACACGCGCGGTCTCGAGGCCCTCCTCGAGGCCGCGGCCGCCGGGCACCCACTCCTCGAAGCTGTAGCGGACCAGGACCGGGAAGGACTTGCCGCACTTCTTCTGGATCGAGTCGACGACCGCCAGCGGGAGGCGCATCCGGTTCTCGAACGAGCCGCCGAACCGGTCGGTGCGCAGGTTGAGATACGGGCTCATGAACTCCGAGAGTAGGTACCCGTGGGCGGCGTGCAGCTCGACCGCGTCGAACCCGGCCTGCTTGACGCGCCAGGCCGCCTCGGAGAACAGGTCCACAAGGTCGAGGATCTCGGCGATCGACGCTTCGCGGATCTCCTTGCCCTTCTCCTCGGCGTTCTCGTAGATGATCTCGTGGCCGGCCGACCACGGGAGCTTGAGCACGCGGTCGGTGGCGCCCAGCGTGTTGTAGCGGGGGATCGCGCACTGGCGGCCGGGGTGCTGCAGCTGGACCGCGCACTTGGCGCCGTAGCGGTGCATCGACTCCGCGAGGCGGGCCAGCCCGGGGACGTAGTTGTCCCCGTCGGCCACGAGGCACGTGACGGTCGGCCGCCCGGTTTTCATGTCGGGGGTGGTCGCCCCCACGATGACAAACCCGGCTCCGCCCTTGGCGATGTTCGCGTGGTGGTGGATGTCCCGCTCGCTCACCTCGCCGTCCGCATGGGACGAGCTGATGTCCGTGGGAACGTGGACGATGCGGTTGGGAAGGGTCAGCGGCCCCAGCTGGAGCGGGCTGAACAGGTGCGCGAAAGACATGGCTTGGCTCCTGTCGAACCGACGCGGGTCGATGCGCCGATGCTCGACCCATCGGCTCCCCGCGACAATGCCAGCAACGGTCGAAGCAGTGGCAGAATCGGTCGCAGCACGGCGGTGTGTCCCGCCTGATCGCTCCAACTGGCCCTGTCCGATTCGGCTGTGAGGCCCGACCCTCCCGGAATGGCTGTGTATGTCTGGCAACAGGCCATGGACTTGGACTTCCCGCTCGCGGTGCTCGACTATGCGGTCCGCGACGACCGAGACCCGATGCACTGGCACGACCACTTCGAGATCGCGCTGGTCCTCGAGGGTCGCGGCGAGTTCATGTTCGGGCGTCGGCCGCTCGAGGCCGAGACCGGCGACATCTTCTTCATCGACAACTCCCAGCCCCACGTGGCGCTGGCAGGCCGCGGAACGCCGATGCGCCTGCTGCTCGTGCTCTTCCGTCCGGAGCTCATCGCCCCGGCGGGTTGCCGCGAGCTGGAGCGCGGCTACCTCGCCCCGTTCCGGCGGGCTGACGGCAGGTCGCCGCGCGTCCGGGCGGGTACGCCGCTCGCCGCCCGCCTGGGCAGCCTCCTCGTGGGCCTTCGCACCGCATGGGGCCGTCACGACCCGGCCGAGCGCCATGTGATCGACGCAACGCTCCGCCTCGTGCTCGGTCTGGTGAACCGAGATCCGGAGGCTGGCGCCTCGCCGGACGCGGTGCGGGCCGCCGCGGATCGGCGCGAGCAGATCCGGCCGGTTCTGGCCTATGTGGACCGCCACTGCCGGGAGGGGATCACCCTCGAGGACGTGTCCGACCTCGTCCACATCAGCCCGTCGCGAGTGCGCCACGTGTTCAAGGACGTGACCGGCGTCAGCTTCAAGGAGTACGTCACCCAGGTCCGCATCGCGGAGGCGAAGCGGCTGCTGCTGGCGACGGAGCTGTCGGTGGCCGACGTGGCGCGAACGGTCAGCTACACCAACCTGCACCAGTTCTACAAGGTGTTCGCGCGGTCCTGCGGCATGTCGCCGGGCGAGTACCGCCGCCACTACTCGGCGTCGGAGCCCGAGCAGATTGCGGCGGGATCGTGAGCCACCCCGCGCGCCATGCGGCGGCCGCCGCTCCGGGCAAGGAGGACGCACGATGACGGTCGGGGCCCCCGAAGCGGTTGGGATCCGGATCCGCGAGGCGGTTGACGCCGACTGGGAGGAGGCCGGCCGGATCTGCTACGAGGCCTTCGCCACCCTGGCCGACCGGCACGGGTTTCCCCACGACTTCCCCACGGTCGCCGCGGCCGCCGAGCCGATCCGGTACCTGATCAATCACCCGAGCATCTACGGGGTCGTCGCCGAGAGGGACGGGCGCGTCATCGGGTCGAACTTCCTCGACGAGCGCGGCGTGATCTCGGCGATCGGCCCGATCAGCGTGGACCCGCAGGCGCAGGACCGCCACGTGGGCCGGATGCTGATGAACGCCGTCCTCGACCGGGCGCAGGTGCAGCAGGTGCCCGGCGTGCGGCTCCTGCAGATCGCCTACCACAACCGGTCGCTGAGCCTGTACGCGAAGCTGGGCATGCAGGTGCGCGGCTCGTTCGCGGCGATGCACGGCGCGCCGATCCTCGAGCGGCTGCCCGGCTACGACGTCCGCCCGGCCGTGCCCGATGACGAGCCCGCGATGAACGCGCTGTGCGCGCGCGTGCACGGGCACACCCGTGCGGGCGAGGTGGCCGAGGCCGTCGCCGCGGGATCGGCCCGAGTGGTCGAGCACCTCGGGCGGATCACCGGCTACACGAACCGGATCAGCTACTTCGCGCACTCGGTGGCCGAGACCAACGACGACATGCGCGCGCTGGTCTCCGAGGCCGAGGACTTCGGCACGCCCGGCTTCCTGGTGCCGCTCGCGAACAACGACCTGTTCCGCTGGTGCCTGGACCGCGGCTTGGAGGTGTTCTTCGTGCTCAACATGATGACGATCGGGCTGTACCAGGAGCCCGAGGGCGCGTACCTGCCGTCGGTCGGCTACTGACGTCCGTGCCCGCCGCCGGCGTCACGCGAATCTGAGACTGGCACCGCCTACGCGATCGCCCGCGGAACGGCCACGTGAGCGCAGCGGGTGGCCGTCCTACCGGGCGGGCGGCTCCTTTGCCGGATAGTCGGTGGGCGTCGCGCGCGTGTACTTGTCCCACAGCGCGCCGGCGTTCTTGGTCTGGATGTACTCCATCATGTACTCCTGACCGATGTCGACCGGGTAGCGCTCGGCGAATGACACGCGCTGCATCGTCTCCTCGCGGCTCCAGCCCTTGGCGACGGCGACGGCGACAGCGGCCTCCCACTCGAGCATGAACGCCACCTGGGTGTGCAGGTAGGCCTTGTTGGTGACGGGTCCGTGGCCGGGCATCAGGTGGTCGAAGTCGAGGGCGAGGATGCGCTCGATCGAGGCGATCCATTGGTCCACGTTGGAGGTCATCAGCCAGGTGGTGCACTCGCTGAACACCGTGTCGCCGGTGAACACCGCGCGCTCCTCGGGCACGTAAACCGCGACTTGGCCCGGCGTGTGGCCGGGCGTGTGGAGCAGGTTGAACGTGCGGTCGCCAACCTTGAGCGTGACGTCGCCGCTGAACACGATGTCCGCGGTGCCCATGTTGGCGTAGTAGGTCTCGCGGTCGGGGACGAGGGCGACACCGCCCGGGTCGTCCGTTGGCAGCGCCTCGAGCGCGTACTCGAACGGGTCGAGTTCCGGGTACACGGTCATGAACCGCTCGTGGACGCCCTGGTGATGGATGATCGGGCCCGCACCCTTGAACCAGTAGTTGCCGAAGATGTGGTCAACGTGGTGCTCGGTGTTGATCACGTACTGGATGACGCCGTGCTCCTCGACGAGCCTCCGCATCTCGACGGCCTTGCTCGGGAGCTGCGGCGTGTCGATGACGACGGGGCCCTTGGAGGTCTTGACGAAGGACGGGTTGCAGCCCCGGATCGTCGTGTCGGTGAAGATGCGGTCGGTGACCTGCTGCATCGCGGGTGGGCTCCCTGCCTGGTGGCGGTGGATGGGCTTGGGGTGGGGGCTACTGGGTGGCGGTCAGGCCGCCGTCGAGGCCGATGGTCTGGCCCGTGATGAACGCCGCAGCATCGGACAGGAGGAACACCACGGCGCCGGTCATGTCGTCGGTGCCGCCCACGCGCCCGAGCGGGATGCGGCTGACGAGGCCCGCCTTGAAGACGGGGTCGCCCAGCAGCATCGCGACCTGGGGCGTGTCGACGAAGGTGGGTCGGATGCCGTTGACGCGGATCCCGTGGCGGGCCCACTCAGTTGCCCACTGGCGGGTCAGTGACTCGACGGCGCCCTTCGCGGCGACGTAGGCCGAATAGCCCGCGTCGATCCCCAGCAGGGCCCGGACGGAGCTGAGGTTGACGATGCGGCCCCCCTCGCCCTGGCGGATCATCTGGCGGACCGCCGCCTGGGTGGGCACGAGCACCGAGCGGAGGTTGAGCTCCATGATCCAGTCCCAGGCGTCGCGCGGATACTCCTGGGCGTCGAACAGGACTTTGCCGGCACCTCCGCCCACGCAGTTCACGAGGAGGTCCAGCCTGCCGTACCGCTCGACCGCCGCGGCCACCGCACGCTCGCAGTCGGCCTCGACCGTGGCGTCCATCTCCAGCGCGATCGCGTCGCCGCCCTCGCTGCGGACGGCGTCAGCGGCGGCCGCAGCCCTGTCGAGCGTGCGGTTGGCGACGACGACCTTGGCACCTGCCGCCGCGAGGGCGCGCGACACCGCGGCGCCGATCGCCCCGCCGCCCCCCGGGACGAGGGCAACATGGCCGTCGAGGCTGAAGACGTCGAGATAGCTCATGCGGCATCCTTTCCGTGGCGCATCGCGGGCCTTGTGACGCGTCGTATCATCGATGATCGAGAATAGAGGACCCGCGGGGACCGGTCAACGACCCGGCGGCGGGCTGCGGAGGCGCGATGGCGGAAGAGGCCTCGATCACGCGCAACGTGCTGGCGGACCAGGTGCGTGACTATCTGCTGCGGGGTGTCTTCAGCGGCCAGTTCCCGCCGGACTCGCGGATTGTCGAGACGCGCGTGGCTCGCGATATGGGCACCAGCCAAGCGCCGGTGCGCGAGGCGCTGCGGGCACTCGAGGCGCTCGGCGTGGTGGACATCCTGCCGTTCAAGGGCGCCCGCGTTCGGCGCTCGTCGGCCGAGGAGCTCATCGAGGCGTACGAGGTGAGGGCGGCCCTCGAGACGCTGGGCGCCCG
>JAKAMV010000860.1 GCA_021812735.1 Chloroflexota bacterium
CTTCATACCCGCTCGAGGGCACGAAGACCACGAGGTCGCCGTCCCGAGTCCAGGCGGCGAGATCCTCCTCGGCGGCATAGAAGGCGAGCGGCTGCGCGTGGGCCAAACGTGCAATGGCCGGCTCCAGCTCCCTGAGCACCCCAAGGTCCTCCTCGGGGACGCGGAACGCGGTGCCGAGGGAGGCAGACGGAGGCTGGCCAGCTGCCGTCCGAGCGTTCCGCAACGCCGTGATGGAGCTGATCGCATTGCTGACGGTGGTGTTGCTCCGCTCCCACGCGGAGACGGCAGTCGCCCCCGCGACGGGCCAGTCGGCGACGATCAGCAGCTCGGGATCCTCGGCCCCGTGCGGCAGCGCGGCCCACAGGCGCTCGGTGATGAACGGCATCACCGGATGCAGCAGGCGCAGGTACGTGTCGAGCGCCTCCACCAGCGTCCACCACGTGGCCTCGCGCTCCGCGGCCTCGCGCGACTCGTCCGCGAGGCGGACCTTCGCGAGCTCGATGCCCCAGTCGCAGTACTCGCTCCAGATCGCCTCGTACAGCAGCCGGGTCACCTCCCCGAAGGCGAACTCGCCAAACGCCTTGTCCACGGCGGCCACCGTGGCTGCCGCACGGGACCGCACCCACCGCTCGGCCGGCCCGAGGCGCGCGGGGTCGGGCGCCTGGCGCGCCGCGCCGGCGGCGATGGTCGACGGGCGTGCGCCGAGCACGAAGCGGGTGGCGTTCCAGAGCTTGTTGGCGAAGTTGCGGGCGTTCTCGACCTTCGCCATCCCGAACTTCTGGTCGAGGCCCGGCGTGGTGCCGTGCACGAGGGCGAACCGCAGCGCGTCAGCCCCGTGCTCGTCGATGGTCCCCAAGGGGTCCACCACATTGCCCTTCGTCTTGGACATCTTCTGGCCGTACGGGTCGCGGATCAGGCCCGACAGGTAGACCGTGTCAAACGGCGTCCCGCCCGCCAGCTCGATCCCCAGCATCGCCATCCGGGCGACCCAGAAGAAGATGATGTCGTAGCCCGTCTCCATGACCGAGCCGGGGTAGAACCGCGTCAGGTCGTCGTTGGCCTCCGGCCAGCCGAGCGTCGAGAACGGCCAGAGGCCCGAGCTGAACCAGGTGTCGAAGATGTCCGGGTCCTGGGTCAGCTCCGCGGCCGGCGCGCCGCAGGCCTCGCAGGCCTCCGGCCCGTCTGGCTCCGCGCTCACCGTGGCGTGGCCGTCGGGGCAGTACCAGGCCGGGATCCGGTGGCCCCACCACAGCTGGCGGGACACGTTCCAGTCCCGGATGCCGGTCATCCAGTGCTCCCAGACCTTCTCGAACCGCTCGGGGAGGATGGCCGTCCGACCCGAGCGCGTGGCCTCCAGAGCGGCGGCCGCGAGCGGCCCCGTGCGCACGAACCACTGGGTCTTGAGGCGCGGCTCGACGGCGTCGCTGCTGCGCTGGCAGCGGCCGATCACCATCTCGTGGGCCTGCTCGCCCTCGAGGTCGCCGGCGGCCGCCAGGTCCTCGAGGATCGCCGAGCGGGCCTTGTAGCGCTCCATGCCGTCGTAGCGCGTGCCGGTGCCCGCGATGTGGGCGCTGTCGTCGAGCACCGTCGGCATAGCAAGTCCGTGGCGCTTGCCCGTCTCGTTGTCATCGTGGTCGTGGGCGGGCGTGATCTTCACTGCGCCGGTGCCGAACGCGGGATCCACCACCGGATCCGCGATCACCGGCACGTCGCGGTCGACGAACGGGATCCGCACCCGCCGGCCGACGACCTTCGCGTACCGCTTGTCGTCGGGGTGGACCGCCACGGCGGTGTCCCCCAGCAGCGTCTCCGGGCGGGTGGTGGCCACGGTCAGGCTCGCCGCCTCCGGCTCGCTCGTCGCCTCGTCGATGAAGTGGTACCGGATCCGCCAGATCGTGCCAGTCTCGGGCGTCGGGATCACCTCGAGGTCGGACACCGAGGTCCGGCAGCCCGGGCACCAGTTGACCAGCGCCTCGGCCCGGTAGGCGAGGTCCCTCCGGTACAGGCGCAGGAACGCCTCGCGCACGGCCCTGGCCGACACGTCGTCCATGGTGAACCGCAGCCGTCCCCAGTCGCACGACCCGCCGACGCGGCGCTGCTGGGTGAGGATGGTCGCGCGGGTCTCGTCGACGAACACCCGCATCCGCTCGAGGTACCGCTCGCGGCCCAGGCTGGCGCGGCTCTCCCCCTCCCCGGCGAGGATCTTGTCGAGCACGAACTGGGCGGCGATCGACGCGTGGTCAAGACCGGGCAGGAACAGCGTCGGCCGGCCGCTCATCCGCGCATGGCGGACCATCAAATCCTCGACCGTCGTCCGCTGCGCGTGACCCAGGTGCAGCGAGCCCGTCACGTTTGGCGGCGGCTGGATGATGGTGAACGGCGGCTTCGACGGGTCGGCACGCGACCCGGCGCCATCGGGCGCGAACACGTCGGCGGCAATCCACCGCTCGTAGATCTCGTGCTCGAACTCGGCCGGCGCGTAGGCCTTGGCGAGCGTCCCGGTCGGCTCGGTCATCCCTAGCTCCCAGATACAGAACGCCCCGCTCGTCCAGCGGACGAACGGGGTCGTGGTACCACCTGCTGGCTTCCGTGGCCGGGGCCTGCGGGTCATCCCCGCCGACCTTGGTCCGGTCACGCTCTGCGGCGCGCTATCGGGCGCCAGGCGCACGGCTCGCGAGCGACCTTCGGTCCCGTCGTGCCCGCGCGGCTCGCACCGTCCCGCGCTCGCTTCCGGCCGACCCGGGCCTACTCCTCTCGGTCACCGCCGTGAGAGCCGGAGTCTAGCACGCGGGGCATGAGGCACGGCCGCAGGGCCCCGGCCCTGATCAGGAACCGACCGAAGGACCGTCTGGGAGGGCTCAGCCTGCACCCGGGACCGCCTCGCGCCGGTCCGGCGGCGTGTCCCCCGGGGCCACCGCACCGCCGTGCACCCCGGCCACGTCCTCCGACTCGTCCAGGCGTTCGCGCAGGGCCAGCTCCCGGTTCGCGCTGCGCAGCCAGTCGGCCGCGCCGAGGACCAGCGGCACGGCGCCCGCGATGGCGAACCATGGCCCGAAGGCCCCCGCCATGCCGATGACGGCCACCCCGAAGCCCACCGCCAGCGGCGCCGCGCTCCGGGTCGGCAGCGGTCCCGACTCGTCCCCGAACGGTCCGTCCGGCTCGACCGATTCCGCCTCGTCGGGCACATCCGCCCCAAGGCGCGCTCCGGAGCGGAGCAGCGTGAATCCAGCGCCGGTGGCCACCCCGAAGCCGATCAGCATGACGGTGCCCGCCGGGTCGTAGCTGACGAACCAGTAGGCCACGCCCACGATCAGGGCGAACAGCGAGAGGCGCCCGAAGTAGCGGACCTCCTCCATCAGGCGCTGCCCCCGGCCGTGGCGGCGTCCGACACGGGCCCGGCGCCCCCACCGCCACCGGCAGCCGCCTCGCGCGCGCGCCGCTCAGCCTCGGCTGCGAGGCGGGCGTCGTACACGGGCCTGAGCGAGCGGATGGGCGGCAGGCGGTCGAAGTTGTGGTGCGGCGGCGGCGACGAGGTGGCCCACTCGAGCGAGTTGCCGCCCCACGGGTCGGCGGGCTGGTCAGCGGGCCGGCGCAG
>JAKAMV010000861.1 GCA_021812735.1 Chloroflexota bacterium
GGCGCAGGACCTCGGGCACGGCGAATTCGGCAGCCTCCGCCTCGTCCTCGAGCGCCGCGCGGCAGTGGTCGGCGACCGCGACCGCGACATCGAGGCCGACCAGGTCGAGCGTCCGGAACGTGGCGCTCTTGGGGCGGCCGATCATCGGGCCGGTCAGCTCGTCGACCTCGTCCGGCCCCAGGCCGAGCTCCGAGGCGAGCGAGATCGCGCGCAGCAGCCCGTGGACGCCGAGGCGGTTGGCGATGAACGCCGGGCGATCCTTGGCGCGCACCGTCCCCTTGCCGAGCTGGCGGCTTGCGAACGCCTCGACCCAGGCGATCCGCTCGGGATCGGTGTCGGCCGTGGGGATCAGCTCGAGGAGCCGCGCGTAGCGCGGCGGGTTGAAGAAGTGGGTGCCGAGGAAAGCCTTGCGGAACCGCTCGCTTCGACCCTCGGCCAGGGTGGCGATCGGGATGCCGGACGTGTTCGAGCTGATCAGGGGCGACGCGCGCCTCGGGTCCAGGCCGCACAGGGCGGTGTCGATCTGCTCGAAGAGGACGCGCTTTGGGCCCGGCTGCTCGACGACAGCCTCGAGGATCCAGTCGGCATCGGCGACGGCCGCATCGAGCGTGTCGAACCCCGCGGTCGTGATCCGGGTGAGGTCCGAGGCGCTGTACAGCGGCGTGGGGCGGAGCTTCGAGACGCGCTCGAGGCCCGCGGCCGCGGTCCGGGCGTCGAGGTCCAGAAGCCGGACGCGTGAGCCCGCGCCAGCCAGCAGGCAGGCGAGCTGGGCGCCCATCGTCCCGGCCCCGAGGACGATCGCGTTGCTGACTCGCGGGATCATCGGCCTGCCTTTCAGCTCGCTGGGGCCAGGAAGAGGTCGGCGAAGGACGCGGCGATCTGCTCCACGGTCAGGGGGCCGTCGGGCCGGTACCACTGGGTGAACCAGTTGCACGCGGAGAGGATGGCGATCCCGGTCAGGCGGACGTCCGTCGGCCGGAGCGATCCCGCCTCGAACGCGGCCTGGAGGGTGGCGCGCCACTCGTGCTCGTAGGCGTCGCGGCGCTCGATGAGCTCGGTCCGTCGGGAGGGCGAGAGCGAGCGCAGCTCGATCTGCACGAGCGCGAGCTCGTCACCGTGGTCCGCGGCGAACGCGAGATGTGCGGCGATGGCACGTCGCAGGCGCTCGACGGCCGTTCCGCGGCCGTTCAGGACGGGCTCCACCTGGGCTCGCAGTCGCTCAAGCGCGCCGCTGACGATCCACCACAGCAGGTCGTCCTTGGACTCGATGTAGTGGTAGAGGCTGCCGCGGTTCATGCCCAGGGCCTCGGCCAGGTCCTGCATGGAGGTGGCATGGAAGCCGCGCTCGCGGAACAGGCCGGTCGCGACACGCAGGAGCTCGGCCTCGCGGGGACGCGTGGCGCTGACCGCGCCTGTCTCTCGCACTGCCATCCGGACATGCGCCTCGCTGCTCAGTCCGTCGGGTCGTCCATCTGGGACCCAAACGAACGTTTGGTTGGGACGAGGACTCTAGTCCGGCTCGGCATGGCGCGCAAGCCCCCGTTGCATCTCGGTTCATCGCGATCGCGGGCGGGTTCATCGCGGCCGGCTCTCACGTCGGCCGCCACAGTTCGACGTCGCAGCGGTGTGGCGCTCGCCTGGCGAGTGAGCCGCACCCCCGGCCGTTCGGGCGACTCGCCGGGCGAGTCGGCTGGACGCTATGCCGTTCGCGCCGCTCGCCGGGCGAGTGGCTGGACCGAGGGTGCGTCGATTCGGCTCGCCCAGCGAGCGGGCAACACGGCGGTCGGCGAATTGCCTGGTGCGCGTATTGCGAGAAACCGCGCGGGCGCGCGACGATACCGCTCGCCCAGCGAGTCGGCGCTGTCGCGTCCGGCCGGCCGCGATGGACCGGGGTCGCCCGGCCCGGCACCCACCGCCGGATGAGCGATCTCCGCGCATCGCGTAGCGTTACGGGATGAGCCGCGACGTCGAGGACATGAACCGGCGACTCCTGCGCGCCCGCGACGCGATGGATCGCTCCTACGCCGAGCCGCTCGACGTCCGGGCCGTGGCAGCGGTGGCCTGCATCTCGCCGGCGCACTTCAGCCGCAGCTTCCGCGCCGTCTTCGGCGAGACCCCACACCGGTATCTGCAGCGACGCCGCGTCGAGCGCTCCATGTTCCTGCTCCGCGAGACCGACCGGAGCGTGACGCGGGTCTGCTTCGATGTCGGCTTCACCAGCCTCGGCACCTTCAGTCGGACGTTCCGGGCGATCGTGGGCGAGACACCCTCGGGCTACCGGCACGGGAATGGTCCGATCGTCGTGCCCCATTGCGTCCAGCTGGCGGCGATGCGGCCCCGGAGTGCGGCCCTCGACCCGGCCCAATCGAGCAGTTCTGGAGAAGCGGCAGCCGCGATCGCGTCTTAGGGTGAGCCGTGTCGCATGGCACCCCAGACAGGAGAAGCGCCCCGATGATCACCAGGCTCAACGTCGCCACCATCTACGTCCTGGACAAGGACGAGGCCCTCGACTTCTACGTGAACAAGCTCGGGCTCGAGAAGGGCACGGACGTCCGGCAGGGCGACTACCGCTGGCTGACGGTGCGCGTGCCGGGCCAGCCCGATACCGAGATCGCCCTGGAGCAGCCCGGCTCGCCACTCCACGACCCGGCGACCACGTCGCAGATCCGCGAGCTCATCACGAAGGGCGCGCTCGGCGGGCTGGTGTTCGTGACCGACGACGCGCGGGATCTCTACCAGAAGCTCAAGGAGCGCGGCGTGACCGACTTCACCCAGGAGCCGACGGAGCACTTCTACGGGACCGACATGGGCCTGCGCGACCCGTTCGGCAACCCGATCCGGATCCTCCAGCAGGGAAAGGCGCCCCAGAAGGCGTCTGCCTGAGCCGGCCTCTGGACGCCGGGATCGGGGCGAGGGGCGGCCGCACGACGTGCCTCGCGAGGGGCGGCCGCACGACGTGCCTCGCGAGGGGCGGCCGCACGACGTGCCTCTGCAGGAGACGCGCGGCCGTCGACACCGGCGCAGTCGGGCCCGGCGTGCTGGGAACCGACCTGGCCCGGGCGGGCAAGCCGGCCCGCCCCGTCAGTCGGGAAACGCCTCCGGGCCGCGCTCGGCGAGTCGGCGGGCGTCCTCGGCGGCCTCGGTTGACTCGAGCCACGTGTACGGGTAGCTCGGGTTCTCGAGCTCTGCGGCCTGCCGGGTCAGGAACAGCGGCCGGAAGGTGTCCACCATGACCGCCAGCTCCTCGGTGGCCTCCTTGCCGATCGACGCCTCGACCGTCCCCGGGTGCGGCCCGTGCGGGATGCCCGCCGGGTGGAGCGTGAACGAGGCGATCCCCACCCCGCGCCGGCTCATGAAGTTGCCGGCCACGTAGTAGATGACCTCGTCGCTGTTGATGTTCGAGTGGTTGTACGGGGCCGGGATCGCGAGCGGGTGGTAGTCGAACTTGCGGGGCACGAACGAGCAGACCACGAAGTTGTGCCCCCCGAAGGTCTGGTGGACGGGCGGCGGCTGGTGGACGCGACCGGTGATGGGCTGGAAGTTCGCGATGTCGAACGCCAACGGCCAGAGGTAGC
>JAKAMV010000126.1 GCA_021812735.1 Chloroflexota bacterium
ACCAGATCGTGTGGCACCAGCTGGGGAGCCAGAACCGCTGGTACTACGGGATCTTCGCCGACAGCATGCCCGACCTGAACCTGGCCAATCCCGCCGTGGCCCGGGAGATCGACGCCATCGCAACGCACTGGCTGGTGGATGTGGGCGTGGACGGCTTCCGGATCGACGCCGCGAAGTACCTCATCGAGGAGGGCCAAAAGCAGGACAACACGCAGTCCACGCTCGACTGGCTGGCGCGGTTCCAGCAGACGGTGGAGGCCGCCAGGCCGGGGGCGATGACGGTGGGCGAGGTCTGGGACACGCCGCAGATCGCGGGCGAGTACGTCCCGCGCAGCATGGACCTGTCGTTCAACTTCGAGCTCGCTTCCGGGACGCTCTCGGCCATCCAGAACCAGCGGGTGGCGCCCCTCGTCACCGGCCTCATGGACACGCAGACGGCCTGGCCGCCGCTGCAGTCCGCGATCTTCCTGGCGAACCACGACCAGGACCGGGTGATGAGCCAGCTCAACGGCGATCCCGCCGCAGCCCGCCTGGCCGCGACGATGCTGTTCGCCGAGCCCGGAGTGCCGTTCATCTATTACGGCGAGGAGCTCGGGATGCAGGGCCAGAAGCCGGACCCGTCGATCCGCCGGCCGATGCAGTGGACGGGTGACCCGCCGTATGGCGGTTTCTCGAGCAAGGTCCCCTGGGAGTCGCTTGGCAGCGACTGGTCCACGGTCAACGTGGCCGCCGAGACCGGCGACCCGAGCTCCCTGCTCTCGCTGTACCGGACGCTGATCCGGCTCCGCGGGTCGGACCCGGCCCTGCACGACGGCACGACGGTGATCGTGGACGGCGGAGCGGAGCCGGTCATCGGCATCCTCCGCTCGGACGCCGGCCAGAGCGTGCTGCTGGTGGCCAACGTGAGCGGCCAGCCGGTCAGCGACTACTCGCTCACGCTCAAGAGCGGTCCGCTGTGCGGCACCGTGACCCCGACGCTGCTGTTCGCCACCGGCATGGGGGCGGGCGCGACGCCCACGACGCCCGTCCTGACGCCGGGCGGCGGGCTGAAGGGCTGGAAGCCGTTCGCCACGCTGCCGCCGCGGAGCGCGGCCATCATCGCGCTCGAGCTGGCGCCGTGACGGAGCGGCCGCGCAGCAGCCGGCCCGCGGTCGAGGCCGACGACGTCGAGGCGCAGGAGGCCGTTCGCCCGCCGCGCCCGGTGGCGGTGCAACTCGCCTCCGCGCTCCTCATCGTGAGCGGGCTCCTGTCCACGCTGCTCTCGTTCGACGCGGTCGGGAGGCTGGGCGATCAGACGCCCGGGATCGAGCCGCTCGCCCTGCTGTCGGTCGCCCTGGGACTCGCCACCGCGCTCCTGGGCGTGCTGCTCCACTTCGGCCGCGGCTGGCTCGTGACGCTCAACGCATCGGCCATTGCGGGGTTCCTCGAGCTGATGTCGGGCATCCCGGCAGGCTGGATCCTGGGCACGGTGGATGTGGCCGTGGTGCTGGTGCTGGTGTGGCACCGCCCGTGGTTCGCCTGGACACCGCGCGGCGGGGCGGGTGGCGGCGCCCCGGAGGAGGACGAGGGCGCCGCCTAGGCCCTACCCCTTGACGCCGCCGACCGCGAGGCCGCCGACCAGGTACCGCTGGAAGACGAAGAACACGGCCGAGACGGGCAGGGCGAACAGGATGGCGAAGGCCGCGAACTGGGACCAGGAGGTCGTCCGCGCGTACTGCCCGACGAGGCTGTTGAGCGCGATCGAGAGGGTCCAGTCGTGGATGTTCTGGCCGATGAACATGTACGTCGTGAGGTACTCGCTCCAGCCGCCCAGGAAGCCCAGGAACCCGGTCACCGCGATCGCCGGGACGGAGAGCGGCAGGACCACCTTGCGGAAGATCTGGAACTGCGTGGCGCCGTCCACGGCCGCCGCCTCCTCGAGGTCCTTGGGGACCGTGTCGAGGTAGCCCTTGAGGTTCCAGATGGCAAACGGCAGCTGGCTGGCGACGATCGTGATGATCACGCCCACCAGCGAGGCGCGCAGGTTGAACGCGAGGCCGCCGAAGTCGATCTTGAACTGGTTCAGGAAGATGAACAGGGGGATGATCGTGGCGACGGACGGCAGCATCAGCACGCCGAGGATCGCGATCATGAGCGCCTCGCGCCCTCGGAACCGGAGCCGCGAGAATGCGTAGGCCGCCGTGACACCGAGCCCGACGGAGAGCACCGACGACCCGACGGCGATCTTGAGGCTGTTGCCCATCAGCCCCAGGAAGTCGATGGGATTGCCGGTCGGCTGGGCGAGCACCGTGGCGTAGGCGTTGAGCGAGGCGCCGGGCGGGATCAGGGTCAGCGCGTCAGGCCGCGAGATGTTCCTGGGGTCGATCGACATCGACACGACCCACACGATCGGGAACAGCACGGTCAGCGCGACGAGCAGGCAGGCCACTTGGAGCAGCACCTGCTGTCGGATTGGGAGCGGCCGGTCCTGCCGGCTGCGGTTGGCCCCGCGACGGGCCGTTGCCCGGCCAGGGGCCGAGGCGGCGACTGCGGTCATCGTCGTGTCTCCTCTCCGCTCGGCCTAGTCTGCGTAGCTCTTCGTGGCCCGCGCGAGGCGGTTGGTCACCAGGGTCACCGCGAGCAGCAGGAAGAACAGATAGACGCAGAACGCGCCAGCGACCCCGTAGAGGTTCTGGTCGTACGCGAGGTGGTACGCCTCGGTCACGAGGATCTCGGTTCGACCGAACGGCGCGCCCTGGGTCATGAAGTAGGGCAGGAAGAACAGGTTGAACGTGACCACGAAACCGTAGATCGCGAACGGCAGCATGGCCGGCCGCAGGAAGGGCAGCGTCACGGTGCGGAACTTCTGCCAGGCGCTGGCGCCGTCCATCTCGGCGGCCTCGTACAGCTCGCCGGGGATGCTCTGGAGGGCACCGGTGGCCACCACGGAGTTGAGCGGCCAGCCGAGCCAGGTGTTCGCCGCCAACATCGCGAAGTAGGCGAGCGGCAGCGGGATGAACGGGATCGGGTCGTTGACCTGGTTCAGCCAGTTGAGGTGGAGACCGGGGCTGCTGGCCGGGATCCCGAAGATCCCCGCGATCCCCTGGAGCAGGAAGTTCACGGCTCCGGCGTCTGTGTCGAACATGTTGCGCCACACCGTGGCGACGATGATCTGCGGGATCACCACGGGGAGGATGTAGAGCGCGCGGTAGACGCCCTTGAGCCACAGGCCCTTCACGTTGAGCACGACCGCGACGCCGACGCCCAGCACGACGTGGATGACCACGTTGGAGAGCGCCCACCACAGGTTGAACAGGACGAGGCGGACGAACTCGAAGTTGGGGATCGCCAGCTTCGACTCGGCGATGTCGATGTAGTTCTGGAGGCCCACGAAGTTGGGCGCCTTGTGCAGCCGGATGTTGAAGTTCACCTGGGCGAAGTCGGTGAACGACATCCAGACCTGGAAGGCCAGCGGGTAGAACGTGATGAACGCCATCACGAGGAAGGCCGGCGTCAGGTACAGATAGGGAGAGAGACCACGCCGCCAGGACCGCGGCTGGCGATTCGGCGCGGCGAGCGCGACGCTGGTCATAGCGTGGAACGATCCTCCTGTCGACCTGACCGGGGGGCAGCGACCCCCACTCCCGGCACGCGTCCGAGCCCAGCTCGGGCGCGTGCCGGGAGCGAGCGGGGGCCGCCCGAAGGCGACCCCCGACGTGTCTCCGCGAACCTTACGGGATCTTGTTCGCCTGGTTCATGAGCTTGCAGGCGTTGGCGACCGTCGCCACGGGATCAGCACCCTTGTCGAGGACCGCGTTGACCGCATCGCCGAACGGAGCCCAGTAGTTGCCGAACGCGGCGCTCTGCGGGCGGGCGAGCCCGTTGGCGGCCGCGGCCGCGAAGCCCTGGACGATGGCGCTCGAGATCGTCACGCCCGGGGCGGCCGGAACGTGGCCGGCGCCGTCGGTCATGATCTGCTCGCTGGAGGTCCCGACGAGCGCGAGGGCGAGCTGAATCGCCAGGCCGGTGTTCGGGCTGTTGGGGTTGATGTACCAGCCGTCCGTGCCCGTGAACGGGTTGGCCTTGCCGCCGGGGCCGGACGGCATCGGCGCGACCGCGAGCTTGCTGCCGAGGGCGGTGGTGAAGTCAGCGGTCTGCCACGGGCCGTCGATGACGGCGTCGAGCTTGCCGGTCTGGAAGTCGGTCTTGAGGGCGTTGCCGTCGGTGTAGTACTTCGCGCCGGCGGCCTTGAGGTCCTGGAAGTACTTGAAGGCGTCCGAGAAGCCGGTGCCCTGGTCCGCGACGCACTTGCCGGTGGCGTCCATCAGCGTGCCGCCGAAGGCACCGGTGAAGCCGAACATGTGGTAAGCGTTCTGGTTGAGACCGAGCTTCAGGCCGCCCTTGACGGCGGCCAGGAGGTCATCGGTCGTGGCCGGGACGGTGGTCACCTTGGTGTTGTCGTACCACAGGGCCACGGCCTTGAGGGACTCGGGGACCATGTAGAACTTGCCGTCGACCTGCGAGCCGGCGACCGCGACGGGGCTGAAGCCGTCGAGCTTGCCCTGGAGGGCGCTGGTCAGGTCGAGGAGGTCACCCGCGCGAGCCTCGGAGCCGAGGTTGTCGTTCGGGGCGATGAACATGTCGGCCGAGGTGCCGCCGGAGGCGACGTCGGTCTCCCACTTCTTGAACAGCTGGTCGAACGGCTGCTCGACCACGTTGACGGTCAGGCCCGGGTTGGCGGCCTTGACGGCATCGAGGGCCTTGAGGAACGCCGTGCCCTCGCCGCCGCCGGAGCCGTACGAGTGCCAGAGGGTGATGGTGCCCGACATCGAGGCTGCCGTGCTGGCCGCCGCGGACGGCGCGGGCGCGCTCGGGGCCGCCGACTCGGCCTGCGACGCCGGCGCGCTCGGGGCTGCCGCAGATGGCGAGGGGGTCGCGCTGGTGCCCGAGCACGCGGCCGCGACGATCGCGACCACGCCCACGAGCGAGGCGAGCCTGTGGTGCTGCTTCACCGTTGTCTACTCCTCCACTTGCTGCCAGGACCATGCAATGTGCCGACTCCGAGCCGGCCGGTGCTGGTCTGGATCCGTTTGATCGGTCGCCGCGACGGCGCCGACATGCCACACCGCTGTGGCGCGACAGCCGGGCGGGTCGTCCCCGCTCGCCGCCGTTTCCGACGTGTCAGCCTCGGACCCGGTCCACCTCCTGCCGCCTGCGCGGCGCCGGTCCGGTCGATGCCCGGACGATGAGCCGGGTCTCGAGCCGGAGCTGCTCGGGGTCACGATCCCGTCGTTGGACGACGGACAGGAGGAGGCGCACCGCGCTCTCGCCCTTGCGGCGGATCGGCTGGTGCACGGTCGTGAGCGGCGGGTTCACGTGCTGGCTCACGTCGATGTCGTCGAAGCCGACGACGGAGAGGTCCTCGGGCACCCGCAGCCCGAGCTCGCGCGCGGCGCGCAGCACGCCGATCGCCATCGCGTCCGACATGACGAGCACGCCGCTGGGCCGGAGGCCGTCGCCCCAGGCGCGGTGCAGCGCCACCAGGCCGCCCTCGATGCTGGCCGGTGCCACGACCACAGCCGTGGGGTCGAGCTCGATGCCCTTGGCCGCCAGGCCGGTGCGGTAGCCTCGCAGCCGGCGGCCCATCACGCCCTCGGGCTCCAGCTCGAGCGCCGGGGCAGGCGGTTCGACGGCGACGATCAGGATGTCGCGGTGGCCGAGGGCCACGAGGTGCTCGGCGGCGGCCCGGGCGCCACCCTCATCGTCGATCACGACGCCCGGCTGGTCGGGCATCGCGCTCGAGTCGACCATCACGAGGGGCACGCCCGCCGCGCGGATCTGCTCCACCTCGGGGTGGCTCGCCGACAGGCCGACGGCCACCACGCCGTCGACCGTGGCGTGGTTCATCGCCCGGGCGAGCGAACCCCGCAGTGGGCTGATGAAGGTGAGGGCATACCCCTCCTGCTCGGCCGCCAGGGCAACGCCCTCGTTGAAGGCGCCGAAGAAGGGGTTGCTGAAGATGACCGACAGCGCCTGCGGCGTCAGGACGCCGATGGTGTGCGTCTGGCGCTGGGTGAGCATCCGCGCGACGGGATGCGGCCGATAGCCGAGCATGTCCGCCACATCGCGGATTCGGGTGGCCGTCTCCGGCGCCAGCCGATCCGGGTTGTTGAACGCGAACGACACAGCGGTCTTCGACACGCCCGCCTCCCGGGCGACGTCGGCGATCCTCGGCCGGCGCGGGGTCCGCTCCTCCACGGTCTCCTCGCTGCGCAGTCCGGCGCGATCTCGGGGGGCTTCGAGCGGCTGCCACGCCGTCTCGCGGTGCACGCGCCGTGCGGTCTACGGTCTCCAAAACCGGTTTAGCAAACCGGTTTAGCGTAGGTTAGTAAACGTCGTCTGCCATGTCAAGCACCTTGTCGCACGGTTGCGCTCCGGTGACGCTGGAGGCCCGCCGTGAGCCGGCGCGGCGCACCGGGACCTGCCGGGGCACCGGGCGGCCGACCTCCGCAGAGGTGGCCTCCGGCTGGCATCATCGCGCCATGCTCCGCCAGCTCCTCTCGATGCCGGCCGGCGTCCGGATCTTCCTCGGCTACGCGTTCCTCCTCCTCGGCCTGATCGGCGTGTCGCTGCGCTGGGTCGTGGACCAGGCCATCGACGCCCCCGTCTCCCCGCTGGGCGTGGTCGACATGTGCCTGCTGGCGTTCACGATCTTCACGACCACGCTGGTGCTCCAGCGCAAGGAGGCGTCGCTCGCCATGGCGCGCCTGCTCTCGACGCTGACGATCCCGGCCGTCGTGCTCGGGCTGCTGGCGGCCGAGCCGCTCCTGGCGCTGTTCGCCGCCGTGCTCGCCGGGGCGCTGTTCTACGGGCTCGGCCGCCCGGCCGTCCGCCTGTGGCTCAGCGAGCCCTGACGCGGGGCTGACGGCGGCGCGGTGGCCGACGAGGGCGGATGAGGGCGGCTGTCCGCACGCGCTCGGTGCACGCACGCGGGGGCGTCGCCGGTCCTCCCGCGCTACGCTTCGTCCGGAGGGCGGCCGCCGCGCAGCGGCGCCACTCGGCGACGCGGCGTCCCCCGCGCACCGGAGCCAGCACGGAGCACCCACGCGTGAGCGATCGCCATCGACGGCCGGCGGCAGGCCGCCAGCCCGCCCGATCGGCCAAGGGCCGGGGCGCGCCGCCTCCCGACGCCGCCGCCCGCCCGAGCGGCCCGGCCGACGTCGGCGGCTCCACGCGCGCCGTTCGGCGGAGCGACGGACGGCGCCGACCGGTGGAGAAGGCCGAGCCGTCGCGGGTCGATCAGCTCCGCAAGCCCTTCCTGGTCTCGTTCATCGTGTTCGTCATCACCGCCGTCGGGCTCGTGGTGGTCACCCAGGCGGCCTCGCCCGTCTACGCCTGCGGGAGGGTGGACACGGTCCAGTCGCCGGCGCCCGGGGAGCTGGGCCAGGTCCAGCCCGACCAGGGCAACCAGCACGTCCAGCCCGGCGCCCACGTGACGTACCCGGTCTGCCCGCCCGCGTCGGGCGAGCACATCAACCAGGTCGGCTACGGGCCGATCGAGGCCAAGGTCTACGGCCCCAACGACCAGCCCGTGCCCAACGGCTGGGTCCACAACCTCGAGCACGGCGGGCTGGTGCTCCTCTACTCCTGCGACAAGGGCGCCTGCGACGCGGCGTCCGTGGCGGCACTGCAGGCGTTCAGCGGCCAGTTCCCCGCGAGCCCCATCTGCGGCATCCCCGCCGGCAGCCTCGGGCCGGTCGTCGCCCGCTTCGAGCAGATGCCCACCAGATACGCGGCCCTGCTGTGGGACCGCGCTCTCTACCTCGACACCCTCGACACGAGCAGGATCGACCAGTTCTTCCTGCGGTACGGCGAGCGCCTCGCCAGTGGCGGCACCTGGATCGCCCCGCCCGAGCCGCAGTGCGCGGCCCCGTCCCCGTCCCCGTCCCCGACGGCAACCGTCTCGCCCGCGCCGAGTGCGTCGGGAGGCTGAGGAGTCGCCATGCGGCTGTTCTCGTATGCGGACAAGTACGGATCCCCCCGCACCGGGGTCCTGGCCGACGGCGGGCTGCTGACGGGCGGGCAGCTGGAGCCGTACCTCCGGGTCCCGCTTCGGACCGTGTCGGACCCGACCACCGTGATCCTGGACGACGACCGGCGCGGCGACGTCGAGCGCGCGGCAAGGAGGGCGCGCAGGGCCGGCGCTCCGCTCCGCAACCCCGCCAAGCGCTATCCGCTGCCCGCGGTGTGGGAGCCGCAGAAGATCGTGTGCATCGGGCACAACTACGCAGGGCACGTCCTCGAGGGCGGCCGCGCCATCCCCACCCGGCCCGTGATGTTCGCCAAGTTCGCGAACACGATCATCGCCTCCGGCGAGTCGATCGTGCAGCCGCCGGGCACCCACGCCCTCGATCTCGAGGTCGAGCTGGGCGTCGTGATCAAGGATCGCGCTCGACGCGTGGCCCCTGAGGCGGCCATGGCCTCGGTGGGCGGGTACGTCGTGGTCAACGACGTGAGCGCGCGCGACTGGCAGGGCAACCCGCAGGCGCTCGCCGAGGGTCAGAAGGGCGACGGCCAATGGCTCCGGGCCAAGGGCAGCGACACGTTCCTGCCGGTGGGCCCGGTGCTGGTCACGCCCGACGAGCTGGATCCGTCGGAGGGCCTCCGCCTGCGCTCCTGGATCATCCGCGACGGCGCCGAGATCCCGATGCAGGACGGCTCGACCCGCGACCTGCTGGTCGACGTGCCGCACCTGATCGGCCTGATCAGCCAGGAGATCACGCTCGAGCCCGGCGACCTGATCATCACGGGGACCCCGGCCGGCGTGGGCGTGTTCCGCGACCCGCCGGTGTTCCTGCGGCCCGGTGACCGGGTGCGCTGCGAGATCGAGGGGATCGGCAGCGTCGAGAACCCCATCGTGTCCTGGACCGAAGACCCCCGCGAGGGCGTCTGAGGGCTCGTGCGTCGAGCCGGCAGGGCGCGAGGGCCCTGCGGCCGCGAAGGAGACAGGAGGCGCGCATGCTCGCCCTCGTGAAGACCGCCCCGGGGCCGGGGCTCACTCTGGCCGAGGTTCCGGTCCCGGCGATCGGCATCAACGACGTCCTGATCCGCGTCCGCAAGGCCGGCATCTGCGGCACCGACCTGCACATCGAGTCGTGGGACCCGTGGGCGGCCAAGACCATCCACCCGCCCCTGGTGGTCGGCCACGAGTTCGTGGGCGAGGTGGTGGAGGTCGGCTCGAACGTCAACGACTTCCGCCCCGGCGACATCGTGTCCGGCGAGGGCCACGTGACCTGCGGGCGGTGCCGCCACTGCCTGGCCGGCCGGCGCCACCTGTGCGCGAGCACGGTCGGGCTTGGCGTCGGGCGCGACGGCGCCTTCGCCCAGTACGTGGCCCTGCCCATGACCAACGTCTGGCACCACTGGCCGGGCGTCGACGAGGACGTCGCCGCGATCTTCGACCCGTTCGGCAACGCCGTGCACACGGCGCTCGCGTTCCCGGTCCTGGGCGAGGACGTGCTGATCACCGGCGCCGGCCCGATCGGCCTGATGGCGACCGCGGTGGTCCGGCACGCCGGCGCCCGCTTCGTGGTGGTCTCGGAGCCCAACCCCGTGCGGCGGGCGCTGGCGGAGCGCATGGGCGCCACGATCGCCGTGGATCCGCGCGAGCGCGACCTCGCCGACGTCCAGCGCGAGCTGGGCATGGTCGAGGGCTTCGACGTGGCGCTCGAGATGTCGGGGGCGCCCGCCGCCATCCGGGCGGCCATGGACAACATGGCCCACGGCGGCTCGATCGCGATCCTGGGCATCCCCACCCAGGACATCAGCCTCGACGTCAACGAGATCGTCTTCAAGCTGCTCACGGTCCGGGGGATCTACGGCCGGGAGATGTACGAGACCTGGTACAAGATGACGGTGATGCTCCAGTCCGGGCTGGACATCACGCTGGCCATCACCCACCGATTCCCGTTCCGCGAGTTCGAGACGGCCTTCGCCACCGCGCGCTCCGGCGACTCGGGCAAGGTCATCCTCGACTGGACGGCGTGAGCCGCAAGGAGAGCACCATGGGAACGGCTTCGCGCCCCGATCCGCTCGGCCACCTCGGCGACGAGCTGGCCGCCCTCCGCGAGCGCCACCTCTACCGGCCGCTGCGGGTCATGAGCTCTGCCCAGGGACCGGTCGTGTCGCTGGACGGCCGGCGGGTCATCAGCCTGTCCTCCAACGACTACCTCGGCCTGACCCACCACCCGCGCATGCGGCAGGCCGCCCTGCGGGCGGTGGAGGCGTTCGGCGCCGGCTCGGGCGCGGTCCGCACGATCGCGGGCACGATGACGCTCCACGAGGAGCTGGAGGCCGATCTCGCCCGGTTCAAGCACACCGAGGCGGTGCTCACCTTCCAGTCCGGGTTCACCGCCAACACCGGCGTCATCCCGACGATCACCGGCGAGACCGACCTGATCGTGTCCGACGAGCTCAACCACGCCTCGATCATCGACGGCATGCGGCTGTCCAAGGCGCCGCGCGTGGTGTTCAAGCACGCCGACCCCGCGTCGCTGCGCGAGGTGCTCGCCGAGGCCGTCCGCCTGGGCCGCGACGGCGCAGGCGCCCCGCACCGCCTGATCCTGATCGTGACCGACGGCGTGTTCTCGATGGACGGCGACATCGCGCCGCTGCCCGCCATCGTTGGGCTGGCCGAGGAGTACGGCGCGGCGGTCATGGTTGACGACGCCCACGCGAGCGGCGTGCTCGGCAAGGACGGCCGCGGCTCGGTCAGCCACTTCGGGCTGGAGGGGCGCGTTGCGGTCCAGGTGGGCACGCTGTCCAAGGCCGTCGGGGTGCTGGGCGGCTATGTGGCCGGCAGCCGGGACCTGCGCGACATCCTGATCCAGCGGGCGAGGCCGTTCCTCTTCTCCACCAGCCACCCGCCCGCCGTGGCCGCCGCCTGCATCGAGGCCGTCCGCATCATGCAGGACGAGCCCGGGCTCATCGAGCGACTGTGGGCGAACACCCGCCGGTTCAAGGCCGAGCTCGCCCGCCTGGGCTTCGACACCGGCCGCTCCGAGACGCCGATCACCCCTGTCATCCTGGGCGACAGCGAGACGACGATCCGGTTCAGCGACCGCCTGTTCGAGGACGGCGTCTTCGGGACGTCGGTGGTGTACCCGACCGTCGCGCTCGACCGGGCGCGGATCCGGGCGATCGTGACGGCTGCGCACACCGACGAGCTGCTCGACCAGGCGCTGGCGGCGTTCGACCGCGTCGGGCACGAGCTCGGCGTGATCAGCGGCTGAGGCGCCGGTGACGCACCCGGCGCTCGCCGCGGTGGACGCGGCCTCGAGCCGGCCGCGGCGCGCGATCGAGCTGGACATCTGGCGGGCGGGGCTCGACGCCGGCCTGGGCGAGGGCCGGGACCTCCCGCTCGACACCCACATGCACACCTTCCGCTCGCCCGACGCCGAGCCCGACGCGCTGCTCGACGCCTACTGCGGCGTGGCGCTCCAGCGGGGCATCGCGGAGCTGACGATCACCGACCACGTCGACTTCGACCCGCGCGCGCCCGCGTATGCGTTCAGCACGTTCGAGGAGCGAGAGCGCGACGTCCGCGAGGCTGCGGAGCGGTGGGCGCCCGCCGGCCTCGCCGTGCGGTTCGGCGTGGAGGTCACGTACGAGCGCCGGTACGAGGAGGAGATCCGCGACTGGCTGCGGCGCCATCCGCACGACTTCGTCATCGGCAGCGTCCACAGCGGGCCCGCGTCGCTGTACGAGCCCGAGCGGGTCGCCGCGTTCCTCGCCGGCAAGTCGCTGGCCGAGGCCACCGCGCCCTACTTCGACGAGGTGGTGGCGGCCGCCCAGTCCGGGCTGTTCGACTCGATCGGGCACCTCGACGTCGTCAAGCGCTGGCTGGTGCCGCACGTGATGCCGGAGGCGTTCGCGGATCAGCCCGAGTTGTACGAGCCAGCCCTGGCCGCACTCGTGGAATCCGGCACCGCCCTCGAGGTCAACGCGTCGGGGCTGCGGCAGCTGCCCAGGGAGACGTACCCGACGGCGGCCGTCGTCGCCCGCTACCTCGAGCTGGGGGGGCGCCATGTGACCATCGGCTCGGACGTCCACCGGATGGAGTGGTTCGCGTATGGCCTGGGCGAGGCGTATCGTCTGGCGCGGGGCGCCGGACTGAAGGCGCTCTCGTTCCGGCGCGGCGGCGACCGTGTCTGGGTGCCGATCGAACCGGGGCGAGGCCAGACGTAGGCGGCTGTGTTCGTCGGGGGACTCCTGCCCGCGATGCCACGCCGCACGTCGAGGGAGGTACGCCGGTGATCGGCAGAGTCAGGTATGCGCGCCGGGCGGCGCTCGCGGGAGCGCTGGCCGTCATCGTTGCCGCCTGCGGGGGCGCGTCGGGGTCGGCGGCCCCGCCGTCGTCGAGCGGCGCGGCGTCACCAGTGCCCGCAACGCCGGCGGCGACGACCTCGCAGGCGCCGGCACCGGCCTCCGCCGCGACCGGCGGAACGGGCAACGCCATCAGCGCGCTCGCCGACCTCGCCTCGTACAAGCTCAAGATGACGATGTCGTCCAAGGGCGTCAGTGGCGGGTTCGGGTCCATGGGCGACATCGCCATGGAGGGGACCGTCATCGCGAAGCCGGCGCCGGCATCGGACATCAAGATGACCCTCGGCGGCGCCACCTTCCGGACCGTGGAGGTCAACGGCAAGACGTACCTCGATCTCGGCGACGGATCGCTCACGGAGTCCACCGACAGCGGCACGAGCTCGACTGCGGACTCGCTCAGCCCGGAGAAGCTGCTCGGGTCCACGGCGGCCTACCTGTCGCTGATGAAGGTCCAGGGCGACGAGCAGAAGAACGGCATCGCCACGACCCACTACACGGCCGACGACCAGGCGCTGGCGGCCGCGGCGTCCGGGCTCGAGCTGCTGGGCCTGAGCGACGCCAATTGGACGTGGGACGTGTGGATCGCCAAGGATGGCGGCTACGCGGTCAGCTACGTGCTCAAGGGCACCGGCAGCAGCGATTCGCAGCTGTCGATTACCCTCGACGTCTCGGACGTGAACAGCCCCTCGAACGTGGTCGCCGGCCCGTAGGCGCTCCCGGCTGCGCTCCCCGGTGCGTCGCCGAGGCGCACCGGGGGCCTAACACGGGGAACCCCGCATCGTTATGAGCATCGACGACGAGACGATCGACCGACTCGTGGCCGCGGCACAGGGCGGCGATCCCGACGCGTTCGGCGCCCTCTTCGACCGCTACTACGTCCCGGTATACCGCTTCGTCGCCGCTCGCGTCGGCCGCCCGAGCGACGCGGAGGACCTTGCGCAGCACGTCTTCGTCAAGGCCCTGGAGGCGCTGCCGCGCTACGAGGCGCGGGGCGTCCCCTTCGGGGGCTGGCTGTTCCGGCTGGCCAGGAACGTGGTGATCGATCACATCAGGACGCGCCGCGAGCACGCCACCCTGGATGTGGTAGCGGAGCAGACGACAGACGAAGCGGGGCCTGACGATCTGGCGGTCCTCCGCCAGGAGATGGACAGCGTGGCGCACGCGCTTCGACGGTTGACGCCAGAGCAGCGCGAGGCCGTCGAGCTGCGGTTCTTCGCGGGCCTGTCCGCGAAGGAGGCGGCGGCGGCCATGGGCCGGCAGGAAGGCACCGTGCGGGGCCTCCAGTTCCGGGCCATCGCAGCGCTGCGGCGGGATCTGGGGATCGAGGCGGATGACCTGCCTGAGGCGTCGGGGACGACGCGATGAGCTGGGACGATCCGTCGGACTGGGAGGCGATGGAAGCGATTGAGCCTCGCGCGGGTGAGGAACTCGAGCGAGTGATGGCGCGGTACGCCAGGGTCCGGCTGGACCCCAGCCCCGCCCAGGCACGGCGCGCCCGCAGCGCCGCCATGGAGGCGGCCTGGCGCTCGAGGATCGGCGCGGCAGCGTCGAGCCGCCGTTGGCGACTTCCGTTCGCAGACTGGAGCGGTCGCCGACTGGCGTCAGCGGCGTCGGCCGCGGTGTTCGCTGGCCTGCTGCTCGGCTCCTCGGCCTTTGCCGCCTCGAGAGCCGGGGGTCCCCTCTACGACGTCCGAGTGGCGATGGAGGACGCGACGCTGCCGTCTGATCCGGCGGCCCGGCTCCAAGCGCAGATCGCCAATGCCCAGGTGCGGCTGGCCGAAGCCTACGACGCAGAAGTCCGCGGGGATCAGGGGGCGCTGGCGGCAGCTCTGCGCGCCTACACCCAGGAGGCCGGCGCACTCGCGGCCACGACCGGGCCGTCTGCCGACCAGGCACTTGCGGCCATTCGGCAGCACCGCGATGTGCTGCTGTCGCTGATCGGTCGGGCGCCGGCGGCTGCCCTGCCGGGCCTCGACCAGGCACTGTCGAGCAGCGACCAGGCGATCGAGCGCCTCACGATCACGGACAGCAGCCAGAACGGGAACGGCGGCGGGAATGGCGCGAATGGCCAGGGCGGCGGAACGAACGGCGGCCAGGGCGGCGGTGCCAACGGCGGCGCGAATGGCGGCCAGGGCGGCGGAACGAACGGCGGCCAGGGGAGCGGCGGCCAGGGCGGCGGTGCCAACGGCGGCCAGGGCGGCGGCCAGGGGAGCGGCGGCCAGGGGAGCGGCGGCCAGGGCGGCGGTGCCAACGGCGGCCAGGGGAGCGGCGGCCAGGGGAACCGCCCGTCGCAAGCGCCGGCCGCCTCGCCGCTGTCCACAGCGCAGCCCGGGCACACGCCCAAGCCAGCGCACACGCCGCACCCCCCGGCATCCTCAGGCCCGGACAACGCCCCGGCGCCGTCGCACCCGGACCGACCCTGAATCCAGGCGCGCTCCCGCTCGCCTGCTAGGAGGGCGGTCTGCGGCGCGATACGATCCGCCGATGCCGACCAAGGTCCAACCGTGCGCCTGACCGTGCTCGGCGCCGGGCCCGCATACACGGATCGCCAGGATGCGGCCGGGGCTGCCTATCTCCTCAGCCACGACGGCGTGCATCTGCTGCTCGACCTCGGGCAGGGCAGCTTCCCGCGGATCTTTCCGCACGTCCACCCGACCAAGCTCGACGCCGTGGTCGTGAGCCACCTGCACCCGGATCACTTCATCGACCTCGTCCCACTGCGCCACTACCTGCGCTACGAGTTCGAACCGCCCCGCCGCGCTCGTGTCATCGGCCCCACCGCCTTGGCCGACCGGCTGGACGCGCTCCACGCCGAGCCGGGCTTCGCCGACCAGGCGCTGGACTGCGAAGTGCTGGGCACCGACCGCCGCGAGATCGGGTCGCTGACGCTCGAGGCGAGGCTGGTCACCCACACCGATGAGAGCTACGCCATGCGTCTCGCGGCGGCGGAGGGGCCAGGCCTCGTGTACAGCGGCGACTGCGGCCTGGCATTCGACCTCGTGCCGCTCATCCGCCCAGGCGACACGCTGTTGACAGAGGTGGCGTTCGGGCCGGGCCCGGTGCCGTCCGGCGTGCTCCACCTCGACGGTCCGGCCGTGGGCGAACTGGCCGCCGGGACCAGGCCGGGCCGGATCCTGCTGACCCACATCCTGGCCGGGCGTGACCTCGACGCGACAATCGCCGCCATCCGCGCCCGGTGGGACGGGCCAGTCGAGTTCGTCTGGCCGGGTGCCGAACTCGACCTCTAGGCCGCGCTCACAGCAGGCCCGGGGGCTTTCGGCCCTGTCGCGTCAACAAGCATCGACCGGGATGCGCTGCATCCCGGTCGATCGTCGCGTTCGGGGACAGCGACGGCCCGACGGCGCCGCACGTCAGGCGCGTGTGCGGTGACCTCGCATGGTGTCAGCCAGCCCCAGGAGCCGGCGCCATCGTGGGCACCGGCTCCGATTCGGTCGGGGCCGCCGCGGCAGCCGCCGGATCAGCGGCGCCGTGCCCTGGACGGCGTGACGGCGGCGAGGGCGGCGAGGAGGCCCGCCACGGCGAGGAGCACCAGCTGCCAGCCGCTGCCGACGACAGCTGGCGCGGCCTGGGAGGCGTCGGTGGGCGGCGGGGTGAGCTGCGGGGTCCCGGTCTCGCCGAGAACGGCGCCGGACGGCGAACTGGATGGCAGAGTGCTGGCCGACGCGCTGGGCGTGGCCGAGGGCGACGCGCTCGGGCTGGCGCTGGCCGACGCGCTGGGCGTGGCCGAGGGCGACGCGCTCGGGCTGGCGCTGGCCGACGCGCTGGGCGTGGCCGAGGGCGACG
>JAKAMV010000862.1 GCA_021812735.1 Chloroflexota bacterium
CTGCCTGCAGGCGTTCTGGAAGTGGGCGGTGTCGGAGGACGAGGCCCGGGAGACGCCGAAATGGCCGTGGTGAGCCCGAGGTAGCGAAGGCGGTGCGACCGCCGGTTCCGTGGTCGACCGTGCGGAGGGTCGAGCGGATCCTAGGCGTAGGAGGTGATGGCCGAGCTGCAAGTTGGCGGCAGAACCGCAGCTTGGCCGTGTCGATCAGGACCTTGAGCCCGGGTCGGCACCTACCAGACGATGCCCTGTCCAAATGAGTGGATGGCGAGATACATGTTGTGCTGGCTGATCGTGTTGATGCTCCCGTTCTTGGAGCTGGACGAGCCGTTGCACCGTTTGCCGCACGTGTCGAGGTACGTGTAGGTCGCCGCCGTGTCGTTGTAACCGATGATGGCGATGGAATGGCCCAACGAGCGGGACCAGTTCGGCAGGTAGCCCGTGTTGACGTCGGCGACGACGGCCACACCAGCGTTGGCGATGTCCGACGTCACGAAGCTGTGGAGGTCCGACTCCGACGGGTTCTGCGAGAGGTAGAAGAACGTCGACCACGAGGCGGAGTGCCCCGACGCCCCCCGGTTGAGCGCGTCGCGGATGTCCGCGATCGCGCCGCCTTTCGTCGGGTAGACGTCGAAGTTGACGATCCCGGGCCTGGTGTAGCTGGGCGGCTTCACCTGCTCGGCGAGGTACATCAGGTACGCCCGGCCGACGGTGGCGTAGCCGTCGCTCGTGTCGCTCGAGCTTCCCGTGTCCGACGACGCGTACCAGTGCCTCTCGATGTGCGGTCCGTACGGCTCGCTGAAGTAGGCGGCGGCCATGCCGGTCACCTTGGCGCTGGTGTTCGCCCAGTACGCGAGAGTCGCATCCGAAGCACCCGCCGTGCAGAAGTTCCAGTAGTTTTGGTCGAGGCTCGTCACGTGCTTGTCGTCCTACAGGTCGCCCTCGGGCTCGACGATCTTGCCGGTGACGCTGTACGACAGGAGCGCACTGGTGGGGACCGCCGCTGCCGTCGCGAGCGCGAGCGGGGCCCCGTTCGCCCCGATCCCCAGGCGCCCCGACTCCTTGAGAGCGACCCACGTCGGGTCCTGCACCACGGTCGATTGCGCGAGCGCATCCGGCAGGACCCCACCGCTCGCCCCGCCCGGCGACGATCCGGCGGCGCCGGCCGGCTCGGCCAGTCCGAGACAGAGAACGACGAGGACGAGGGAGCCGACGCTGCGGCTGGATCGCATACCCCACCCCTTGCAATCCGCCGCGGCGCGGAAGGGAGCTCCGCGCATCGCAGCGTCACCAGAGCATTTTTCCCCGTGTCAAGCGAGAATCGGCCGTCGACCGTGCGTTTCGGCCTCCTGGTGAGTGTTCATTGGTATGGCAGGCATTGAGGCGGCGATGACGGCGGCAGCAGACGGGTCCTACCGGCAGGCGTACGAGCGGCACTGGGACGACGTGTTCCGGTTCCTGCTCGCGTGGACCAATGACTGGTCGGCAGCCGAGGACCTCACCCAGGAGGCGTACGTCCGCCTCTGGCGGAACCGGGAGCGCGTCGACTGGGACCGGCCGATCGTGGCCTGGCTGCTCGTGACCGGGCGGCGGCTCGCGGCGAGCCGCTACCAGCGCCTCCGCCGGGTAGTCCACGCGACCCACTTCGACGAGAGTTGGGACGAGGCCGCCCGCATCCGCTGGATGGACGTCAGGCAGTCGCTCGGACGCCTGACCAAGACGGAGCGGACGGCTCTCCTCCTCACCGCAGTCGAGGGCTGGTCGTACGCCGAGGTCGCGCAGGCCGTCGGGACGAGCGACGGCGCGCTGCGCGCGGCCGTGAGCCGTGCCCGGGCGAAGCTGGAGGTCTAGGCGATGCCGCAGGAACGCACCAACCGCGCCCTCGACGAGTGGAGGGCCATCGCGCACTCGGCCCGGCGCCCCGCGGATCCCCCGCGCCCGGGGGCGACGTCGAGCCAGCTCCTGAGCGTGGTCGGGACCGCGGTCGCCGCCGTCGCGGTGGTGGCCGTGCTCGTGCTCGCGGGACGGCCGCCCCAGGGCCCGGCGACGCCGTCGGCCGCGGCGATCGGCTCGGCGGCCGTCCCCTCCGCATCCGCCAGTCAGCCGGCGACGCCGTCTTCGGCGCCGGTGACCATGGCAAGCCCGACGAATGGCCCGAGCCCGATGCAGAGCCCGACCGGCCCGAGCCCCTCCCAGGGACCCGCTCGCGCGGCGTTGACGCCGGCCGAGGCCGCCGCGGTGGTGACGGCCTATACGCAGGAGCTCGTGGCGGGGCAGTATGCGAAGGCTTGGGGCCGGCTCGGCGACGCGTCGAAGTCAGGCTACGGGAGCCTGGCGGCGTACACGTCGGAGAGGTCCGCCTACTTCGCGAGCGTGAAGGGCAGGTACCGCGTCGAGGTCTCCCCGCCGGGCCTCGCATCCATCGACACGTGGCTGACCGCCATCCCGGGCGGGGGCGCCGGGATCGACCCTGCCGGGTCAGTGCTCGTCGAGGTGACCTACCCGCTGATCGAGCCGTCCAACCAGTTCGACGTCTACATCGTCGCCCGCGTGGGCGGGTCGGTTCTCATCTTCATCGCGCGATAGCGAGCCTCATGTGCCGGCCATCCGCAGCGCGAGCGTGTTTGCGAACATCAAGGTGGGCCATTCGCCCGTGACTTCGTCAAGCTCCCTGCCCTGTCAAGCCGCGACAGCCACGATCCCCGCGACCGCCAGGACGCCCGGCCCGGCCATCAGCGCGGCAGCGCGAGGGCCGCGATCGCGAGGGCGAGCGCGAATCCGATCGTGAGCCAGTCCCGCCAGCCGACGCGCAACTCCCGGAAGTGCGAGCGGCGGAGGCCGCTGTCGAAGCCCCGGGCATCCATCGCCAGCGCCAGCCGCTCAGCGCCCCGGATCGCGGCCACGAGCATGACGAGCAGGCGATCGGCGAGGTCGCGGGCGCGCGATGCCGGGCCATCCGACCCGATGCCGCGCAGGCGCCGGGCGGCCGAGATCGCCGCCCAGTCATCTGCCATCTGCGGCGCGAGGCGGAGCGCCCCAAGCGTGCCGTAGGCGAACCGGTCTGGCGCGTGCCACTGCTGCACGAGAGAGTCAGCCATGCGCGTCGGGTCCGACGGACCGAAGACGAGGAGCGTCGTCAGGCCGATGACCACGACCCGGAGGCCGATGGAGAGCCCGGCCGAAACCGCGGCCCCCGTGATCCGGATCGGCCCGACCTCGATCAGGGCGACGAGCGATCGGTCCGAGTTGGACGCGCCCAGGAGGATCGAGAACACGGTCAGGCTGACGATGGCGAAGCCGAGCGGGGCCAGCCGACGGGGGATGCGGCGCAGCGGCAGGCCGGACCACAGTGCGAGCGCGATCACCGCGACGATGGCGAGGCGGAGCGGGACGATCGGATCGAGGGTCAGGATCGCGGTGACGAGCCACGCCATCCCGGCGACGAGGCGGGCCACCGGCGTGACGCGGGTCAGGAACGCCGGCCGGACGGCCTCGAGCGGCGACGTCTGGAGGCTCACCGCAGGGCCGCCGGCGGCGCGGACGCGAGCGCCGACCCGGGCGCC
>JAKAMV010000863.1 GCA_021812735.1 Chloroflexota bacterium
CTTCGAAGAACTCGCCTTGGTGCCCCTCGCCGTAGTTCCAGTCCAGGCTGAGCGAGGCGATTGCGAGTCCGCCCAGCGATCGCCCAGAGCCAAGGAGCCCGCGTCGACATGGCCGATCCAAGCTCCGTTGTCGGCCAGCAGGGTTAGGGACGCACGCATCACCGTGGACGACCACCGGTCCGGTGATGGGCGGGCGGGGCTCGAGCACCGGCGGCCGGCGTCCCACCCATGTTTCGGCGGCCCATGCCGCGGGACAGTCCTGCACTGGGAGAGCATGGATCGCCCGCAGGCCTAGCGCAATGGCTCGGATCGCCGCGGCCGGGCTGGCGCGCCACCTGGCGCTGGCCGCCGACTCACCAGGGAGCGCTGCGGTCACCAACCCTTGGGCTGCATCGTCCTCGCCATAGGCCAGTACCCTCGGTGCGGGATGGCGCACGGCGAGCCAGTCCAGCCGAACGCGCTCACGTGCAAGGTCGATCCCGGTTCGACGCGGGTTCCACTTGACGAACCGCCCGCCGACCCGGAACGTGAGCCCACCGACCTCATTGCGCCAGACGAGCTCCGGCGGTTGGCCGGCGGCGACGCGGCGGACGACGTCCGAACGGGGTCGTCGCCCAATGTGTCGCAGCGCTCGAGGGACGAGCCATCCGGGCGGGTCATGGCGTGACCCAGCCTACCCCGCGCTGGCCACAGGTGCCGGAGTATGCACGGGCGCTGCACGTCCTGATCACGCGGGTTGCGGCGCCCCCCGGACCGAGCGCCAGTGCAGCCCGAACATGGCGGCGCTCATCCCGGTCACCAGGGCCGCCAGCAGGAGCCCGGGGCGGATGCCCACCGCGCCGGCGAGCAGGCCGCCCGCGAGCGGCCCCACCACGTAGGCCAGGTTCTGCACCGTCTGGTCCACTGAGCTGAAGGTCACGCCGGCGCTGCGGGGCACCCGCTGCATGAGCTCGTCAAAGAGGGCCAGGTTCACGCCGGCGGCTGCGATCCCCCCGAGGGTGGAGGCGACGGCCACCGCCGGGACCACGTCGAGCACGGCCAGCAGGCCGGGGACCAGAGCCGCGGCGAGCAGCGATGGCAGCAGCACAGCCGCGCCCCCATGCCGGTGGGCGACGCGGCGCGCCAGCACGTAGCCGGCCACGGTGCCGATCGCCAGCCCGCCGCCGATGAGGCCCACCCAGGCGTTGGAGGCGTGGAGCTCGTGGACGTAGTAGAGCGGCAGCAGCGGCGTGACGAGGCCGACGGCGGCCGAGTAGACGAAGGCGCGCGCTTCGTAGGCCAGGAAGCCCGCGTGGCTCCGGGCCTCCCGACCAAGGGCCTGCGGGCCAGGCAGGCTCCGCACCGCACCACGGCCGGCGACCGGCAACTGGTCGGCGATGACGATGCGCCGGGTTAGCGCGAAGCTGACGACGCCGGCCAGCGTGAAGCCGACCAGGAGCCACTCGAAGTTGGCCGGGAAGCGCAGCACGCCGAGCAGCCCGCCCGCGGCCGCCACGCTCAACGCCGTGGCGATGCCCATGAGAGCCCAGCGCCGGCCCAGCAGGTCGTACCGGCCCCGCGGACCGGCGGCCGCATCCATGATGATGGGAAAAGCCACTAGCGCGGCCGTCGACGGCAGCGCGGCGAGCGTCCACACCGCGAGCATGGCGGGCAGTGCGGCGCCGGGCGGGGCCAGCGCGGCCACCAGGGCCATCGCGGCATAGCTCGCCCACCCCAGCAGACGTAGGCGGCTGTACCAGGGCACGATGTTGCGCCGCCGCTGGAGCCAGCGGCCCAGGGGAATGGCGAAGCAGACCGCGGAGAGGGCCGGGAGCGTGGTGAGCAGGCCTACCTGGGTTCCCGACGCGCCCAGCCGGACGAAGAAGACCGGCAGGAACGTCCCAGCCGCGCTCAGCACGCCGACGAAGATCGAGTCGATCTGAATCAAGGCGAAGTTGCGCGTCTCGACCGAGAGCGATACTGACGGCGCCCGCGTGCTGGGCGAGTCGGTCATGGCTTGGAACAGCGGCGGCCCGGTCCGCGGCCGACGGCAGCCTCGTCAGCGGGCGGCGCCTGCCGTATCCAACCGACGCCGCCGATCAGGACGCTGAGCGTACGCGCGTCCTCGCCTCACCCCGGCGGCTGAAGCCTCGCCTGCTGGTCACGAGGGGGCCGGCGGGCGTGAGTGGGCGGGTGGAACCCCGGACGATGAAGGAGGTATCGAGCACCATCACCTCCGGCGGGCGCTCGTCGCCTGCGATCCGGTCCAAGAGCCGACGGGTGGCAGCGACCCCAAGGTCATACACCGGCTGTGCCACGACCGTCAGGGGTGGTCGGAGCAGCGTTGCCCATTCCGCGTCGTCGAAGCCGACGATCGAGAGCTGGTCGGGGATCGACACACCCGCGGCCACGACTGACTCGAGAGCGCCCAAGGTGATGATCGCGTCGGTGGTGAAGAGGGCCGTGGGTGGCGAATCGAGACGCAGGAGTGCCGCCGTCTCGCGCGCCGCCGTCTCACGTCCATAGCGACAGGTCCGGATCAACTCGGGATCCACGGCCACTCCCGCCGTCTGGTGCGCCGTCAGGTAGCCGCCCAGGCGGGCGGCGTCCGGCAGGACACCGGGCGGACCCCACACCGGCGCGTGGGCGAGCTCCGCGAGCGGGGGCAGACGGTCGTCCGCGCCGGCGACGATCCCAATCCGACGATGGCCGAGGCGCAGCAGGTGGCTCACCGCGTTGTGGGCGGCGCGCTGGCTGTCCACCACCACCGCGTCCGCGTTGAGCCCTGGCACCACGCGGTCGAGGCACACCAGGGGCAGCCCGTGCCGAACCGCATCGGTCAGATGCCCCACGTCCTCGGTCGACGCAGCCGCGACCAGCAGGCCATCGACGCGTTTGTCGAGCAGGACGCCGATGGCGGCCTGTTCTTTCCCGACGTCCTCGTCGGTGTTGACGAGGATCACCTCGAACCCGCCGGCATGCGCGGCATCGGCGATCCCGCGCACGATGCTGGCAAAGAAGGGGTTCTCGATGTCGGCGATGACCACACCGAGCGTGTGGCTCGTCCCGGTGATCATGCTGCGCGCGAGCACGTTCGGCCGGTAGCCGAGCGCGGTCGCGGCGTCCGTCACCTTGGCCCGCACGGCGGCGCTGACGGGACCGTATCCGCCAAGGGCTCGCGCCGCGGTCGCCGTCGAGACACCGGCGAGCGCAGCCACGTCGCGCACCGTAGGTTGGCCATCGCGCTTGCTCATGGCTACAGCCTACCCGCCCCCGCGATCGGCTGGGGAGAGCTGGTGCATCGTCGCCTTTGATGCCTGTGCCCCGAGCGGTGCTCAGTGCCCAGCAGGGCCGCCCGCCTACTTGCCAAAGCCCTCGGCGAGACCGCGGATGAACTGCCGTTGCCCGACTAGGAAGAGCACCACCATCGGCACTGCGGCGATGGTCATGCCCGCGAACATGACGGGGAAGTTGGTGAGCAGGCGGCTGTACATGTCGAGCAGACCGACAGGCAAGGTCTTGAGGCTCGAGTCGTTGATCATCACCAGCGCGAACGGGA
>JAKAMV010000127.1 GCA_021812735.1 Chloroflexota bacterium
GCGGCGAAGCCGTCGGCGGTGACGATGGTGCCGAGGATGAACAGCAGCGATGCGGCCTGTGCCATGGTCGAAGTCCGGGACGCTTGGGCCGCGGCGCCGGAGCGCTAGCGGCGGGGTGGGGACGCTGCACCGGGCGGCTGCCCGGTGCGAGCTGGGATCAGGCGGCGGCGGCCCCGCCCGACGGTCGGCTCGCGGCGCCGCTCGAGCGGGTGACGGGTCTGAGGGTGAACGACAGGCCGCAGTTGCCGCAGGTGTCGCGGGCAGCGGTGCGGACCAGCCCGCACTTGGGGCAGGCCACCATGAGCGGCTCGCCGGAGGCGGAGAGCGTGGCCCCCGGCTCGTAGATCATCCGCTCGGTCGGGCTGTACGGCTCGCCGACGGGGTAGACGGGGCTTCCGTCCGCTCCGAGCTCGGCCGGGCGACGGCTGTCGGCGAACGCCACCCTGCGGCGGGGCCGCAGGGCGCCGTAGCGCAGCCACGCCAGCGCGAGCAGCGTGAGGAGCGGCCCGACGACCGCGATGACCAGGATGTACGGGATGATCCCGATCAGGGCGCCCCAGTCGGGCGTGATGAACAGCGAGGTGAACTGGATGAAGCCGCTCCAGATCTGGTTCAGCTGTTCGGTGATCACGGGCGCATCCTAACAGGATGGGTGGCGGTCAGCCGTCAGGCCGCCATCGCGGGTAACGGCCTCCGGGGATGCCGTCCCGTCAGGGGTGCCGCGGGTGCCGTCGGTGGCGCGCCACCTTGTGGGCCGGGCCGCTCTTCGCCGTCGCTCCGCGACCGGGCCGCCAGCCCGGCCGGTCGCCGGCGTCGTCGACGCCGCCGCTGCCGGAGGCGGGGCCCATCGGCGGTCGGCCCACGCCGATCGTCGAGCGCCGCGGTCCCTGGGCGGGCGCAGGTGCGGTGACGTCCATTCGGCCCAGCAGCCACGCCAGACCCGCGGTCCGAGCGCCCCGCGCGGCGAGCGCGGTCCGCAGGTCTCGGTCGTCGGTGACCACCAGCGTCCGGGCGGCGGCGATCGGCGAGTCCAGCCCGTCGCCCACGAGCTCCAGGATCGCCTCGTCGCCGGTCCGCCGGCCCGCGTACCGCACGCGCATGTTCTGCGCCAGCCGCCCCGTGACGCCGTGGCCCACGCCGTCGAACACAAGCTCGACCGCGATCGCCACGGGCACGGCGCCGCGCAGCCGTGCGACGATGGTCGACGGCGGCGCGGCCGGCCCGCCAAGCCGGTGGAGCAGGTTCGACCCGTCGACCACCAGGCGGTCGGTGTCGTCGAGCGGGGACTGCGGGACCCTGGGCATGGGCAGACGGTAGCATCGGTGCGTGCTTCTGCTCGTGGATCTCGACGGCGTCGTGTACCGCTCCTCCGAGGCGGTGCCGGGCGTTGCGTCGGTGCTGGCGGCCCGCGCGGCCGCGGGCGACGACGTGGTCTACGTCACGAACAACGCCACCGCCTACCACACCGACTACGTGCCGCGGCTCGCCGGCCTCGGGGCGCCCGTGGGCCCGGACCGAGTGGTCACGTCCGCGCGAGCGAGCGCCCAGTGGGTCCGCGACCGGATGCCCGAGGTGCGCCGGGTGCTGGCGGTGGGCACGTCCGGCCTCGAGCGCGAGCTCCGCGAGGCCGGCTTCGACGTGGTGTCGGCCGGGCATGCTGCCACGCGGATGCACCAGGAGGGGATCGACGGGTGGGCGGCCGCCGGGCATCCCGACGCGGTGGTCGTGGGCCTCGACCCGCAGATGAGCTACCTCCGGGTGGCCGCCGCGGCCGACTGCGTGCGCGCCGGCGCGGCCCTCATCGCCACCAACCGCGATCCGGTGTTCCCCATCGAGCACGGCTTCCGGCCCGGGGCGGGCGCGGTGGTGGCCGCCGTGGCCGCCGCGGCCCGGACCGAGCCCCGCGTGGTGATCGGAAAGCCGGCCCCCTATCTGCTCGAGGTCGCGGCCCGCGTCGTGGGCGCCGACGCGCGCCGGGCCGTCATGATCGGCGACTCGGTGACCGACGTGGCGGCGGGCAGGGCCGTGGGCGCCCGGACGGTCCTGATGCTGACGGGCGTGACCTCGCGGGCGACGGCCGAAGCGCTGGAGGGCGACGAGCGGCCGACGCGGGTGGCGGAGGACGCGGCCGCGCTCGAGGCCGCGATCGCGGACCTGGCCGAGCTGGCCGGGGGCAGCTGACAGGAGCACGGCTGCAATCCGCGCCCACGACGCGGCGGACTTCGCGGTGGCTGAGGCAGCCTCACGTCAACAGCCGTGACGGTCGGCACTTCCCGTTCGCGACCGCCACCTCGACAATGGCGCGCGCTACGGGAGGCTTCGACGCGCGGCCCAAGCCCTGGCCGCCCGGGACCGCGCCGAGCCACTGGCGAGACCGACCCGCTCGCGCGCACAGAGGGGAGACTCCCATGCTCCGACGGTTGCTCGGCGTAGCGTCGCTCGTTGCGCTGCTGGCCGTGACCGCAGGTCCGGCGTCCGCCGCCACGACAGTCGACCACTACACGGTCGGCGACTGGAGCCCGGAACCGATCGTGGTGGACGGGATCTGCGACTTCACCCTGACGGTCACGCCCCACGGGTGGTTCACCGAGGTCGACCGCTATGACGCGGACGGCGTCTGGCTCGGCTCGCAGTGGACCGTTCGCGAGACCGACACCTTCACTGCGAACGGCAAGACGCTGGTCGGCGAGCGGTATGCCTTCCACGGCTCGGTCACCGGCGACTTCTCGCGATTGCAGATCACGGGCATCGCGGAGAAGGTGCGGCTCCCGGACGGAACCCTGTTCGTGAGCGCCGGGTACGTGGCGTTCCCCACCTGGCTGTTCGGGCTCACGCCTGACCGCGGGGCGGCTGGCGACGTCGAGGCCTTCTGCGCCGCACTCTCCTGAGCGCCAGTCCGACGTCGCACGGGGCCGCGACCCCCCGGGCAGCGTCGGGCCGCCACCGAGCGAACGGGCGCGCCGCGCCCACGACGGCCGCGGGCCGGACCGTCTCCCGGTCCGGCCCGTTACGCACCCGCGACCTCCGGGACGGCGGACGCCCAGTTCAGGAACTCGGCACGCAGCCGCGCCTTCGTGGCGTCGTCGCAGAACGCCGCGTCGAGCGCCGCGAGGTCCATGGCCCACAGCTCGGGCACCGTGACCCCGATCCGCTCGACGGCCCGGACGTACTCCTCGGTGAGCGTGACGTCGGACACGGTGCGGTCGTCGGTGCTGAGCGTCACGCGGACGCCCGCGTGGAGGAGCCGGCGAAGCGGGTGCGACTCGACGGTCGGCACGATGCTGGCCTGGACGTTGGACGTGGGGCACAGGTCGAGCCATGTGCCGCGCGCGATCAGCTCGGCCACGAGCGACGGGTCCCCGACCGCCAGCGGGCCGTGCGCGATCCGCTCCGGGTTGACGGCGAGCGCCCGCCGGACCTGCGCCGCGCCGCCCCACTCGCCCGCGTGCACCGTGACGTGCAGGCCGATCTCGCGCGCCAGCTCGATCGCCGCGCGGTGGCGCTCGTAGTCGGGGAACGCGGCCTCCTGGCCGGCGAGGTCGACGGCCACGAGGCCGTCGGGGGTCCCGTGGTCGGCCAGGTCGCGCACGAAGGCGAGATTGCGCTCCGGCGCGTGTGAGCGCATCAGCGTCGCGATCAGCCGGACTTCGATGCCGCGGCCGGCTGCGGCCGCCCTCGACCCGCGCCAGATCGACTCCACCACCTGCCGACCGGTCATGCCCTGCTCGGTGTGGAGCAGCGGCGCCCAGCGCACCTCGGCGTACCGGACGCGCTCGGCGGCCTTGTCCTCGACCAGATCGGCTGCGATGCGCTCGATCGCCTCGGCGTCCTGCATGAGCGCGATCGGCAGGTCGAAGGCCAGCAGCAGCGCCGCTTGGTCGGCCGACTGCTCGGGCCCCACCAGCAGGCCCCGCATGCCCGCGAACGTGCGCGGCGCCGACACGCCCCGGGTCCGCGCGATGTCGAGCGCGGTGTCCACGCGCAGCGAGCCGTCGAGGTGCAGGTGGAGCTCCGCCTTGGGCATCGCCGCGGCGAGGGCGCGGAGGGTTCGGGGGTCCACGTCGCTCATGGCTCGATGGTAGGGCGGCACCGACGTGGCGGTGGCGCGAAATATCTTGCGCATGTGGAGTAGCATGTTTATCGGCCGGTCAGCCGCCGACCCGCGCGCCGCGAACCCGGAGGCGAGCGCCAACACCGAGCCGCGCCTGCAGCACGGAGCCCAATCGCATGCCCACCGTCCTCGTCACCGGCGCCAACGGTTTCGTCGGCAGCCACGTGGTCCCGGCCCTCCTCGGCGCGGGGCACCGAGTCATCGCCCTAGTCCGCGACGAGGACGGGGCGGAGGCGGTGATGCGCCGCCTCCCCGACGCGCGGCGTGCCGATGTGGAGGTCCGCCTCGGCGACGTGACCAGGCCGGGCACGCTGGCGGCGGCCCTCGCCGGGGCGGAGGCGGTGGTGCACCTGGCGGCCGTGCCCCGCGACTGGGACGGCGGCCAGACGCTTCGCCTCGTCAACACCGAGGGCACCCGCAACGTCGTGGCGGCGATGAAGGCGGCCGGCGTTGACCGCATCGTCCACCTCGGCGGCCTCGGCGTCGCCGACGAGCCCGACCTCCACTTCGCGAGCTCCAAGGCCAGGGGCATGGCGATCGTCCGCGAGAGCGGCCTGCGCTGGACCATCCTCGCGCCGTCGCTGCTGTTCGGCCCGCGGGACGGATTCTTCAACATCCTTGCGGGGCTGGTGCGGATGTCGCCCGGCATCGTGCCGCTCACCGGCAACGGGGGGGCGCGGTTCCAGCCGCTCGCGATCGAGGACTTGGCCCGGGCGTGCACCATCGCGCTGGGCGACGACGCCTACGTCGGCCGCGAGCTTCCGCTGGGCGGCCCGCGCTACTGGACCTACCGCGAGGTCATGGAGGAGGTGCTGCGCGGCATGGGCAGGCGCCGGCTGCTGGTGCCGATGCCCGTTGCGCTGATCCGCCTTGTGGCCGGTGCGGCGGAGCTGGTGCGGCTGCCATTCCCGGTCGCCACCGACCAGCTGCGCCAGCTGCGCCTCGACAACATCGGCCCGCTCGATTCGATGCGCACCGGATTCGGCTTCGACCCGCGCCCGATGGAGGGCGGCCTCACGCACCTGCGCCGCAGGACCAGGGACCAGTAGCGGTTCGCGCGCTGCGGCGGTTGAGGGGCGTTGCGGCCGCCGACGGCGTCGCAATGGGCGGCCGCCGAGGGCGTCGCGATGACCGGGTGCGCTGCCGCGCCCGGGTGCGCGCCCGGGTGGCCGAGCGGCTACGCTGCGTGCCGTGACCATCCTCCCCCGTCTGCTCGCCGCCCTCGCCTGGCTCGCCATGGCCGTGCTGATCGCGCTGGGCGGCGCCGGCATCGCGACCTCGCTCAACCACCCGCCCGCATCGGGCGCTCGGCCTGAGCTGACGTGGGCGGGCGACAACCTGTCGGCGCCGGCCCTCGACGCGGCCGCGGCCCGGCTGCAGGCGCTGTCCGACGCCGTGGACGCGCTGGGCGACTCGTCCAAGAGCGCGCTCGCCAACCTCGTCGCGGGCGACACCACGGCCCTCACCGCGACGCTCGGCAAGGGCTCGACGCAACTGGCGGCGGTGTCCACGGCCACGACGGACCTGCAGGCGGCGCTCGCTGCGGTGCCGTTCACCGACGCCCAGGCTGCCCTGCGCGTCTCCGGCAGCACGATCGCCCGTTATCAGCAGCTGGCGGCGACGCCCGCTCTCACCCGCAACCTCGCGTCCGACTGGGAGGTGCTCTCGGCCCGCTCGATGGCGGCGTCCGCGGTGCCCGACCTGCTCGTCCAGCACGACCTGCAGACGGCCGCCGCGGCGAAGCAGGGCGAGGCCGGCCACTACCAGCAGGCGCTCGCGCTGCTCGACGCCCCCGACGCGACGATCGCCCAGGCGCGCTCGCTCGCCGCCGGCCTCTCGAGCACCGTCGACGTCACGACCCTCACGCAGTGGATCGATCGCCAGGCCGCATACGACGCGGCCCTGCGCCAGCTCTACGGGGACATGCTGGCTTCGAAGGGCAAGGTCACCAGCGCCGTCCGCGCCGCGTTCGCCGCCGAAGAGGCCGCCAAGGCCGCGCTGCCGACCAGCACCAAGGGGATCGTGGTGATCATGGGCGACATCGCCCGGGGCGGCCTGAATCAGGCGGTGATCGACATCGAGATCGCCCGCGGGTCGCTTGCCGCAGTGCTGGCAGGCGAGGGGGCGCCCGCCGCGCCGGGTGGGCCGGCGCCGGGTGGCTCGCCGGGTCCGTCGGTGTCCCCGGCAGGGTCGGCGGTGCCCGCCGGGTCGAGCTCGCCGGGAGCCTCGGGCGCGCAAGGGCCCTCCGTCTCCGCGGCGCCGAGCGGCGCTGAGGTGACCCCGCCGCCGTAGCGGGTGGCGGCAGGCACGCTCGGGCATCGGCCGCCAGGCCGCCGTACCGCCACGGGCGGTGGTATCCAAGGCGTGCGGACCGGCGGCCGCTGTCGGCTGACGGGTTGCAGCGGGGCGGGGGATCGGCGCCACTGCCGGGTTGGAGTCGAAGCGCGCTCCCGGCGGCTGGCCGGCTCCCGACCGGCGGTACACTCGGTGCCGTCATTCCAGCCGCCCAGCCCGTCGTCGCGCTGCACACCGGCGCGCCGGGACCGGAGGTCTTCCGTGCAGATCCGCGTCGTTGCCGATCGTCCGTGGGAGGTGTCGGCCGACCTCCTCGTCGTGCCCGTGGTGGGGGAGCCCACGTTCACCGACGAGCTCGGGGAGCTTGATCGCCGCTCGGGCGGTGAGCTCAGGGCCCTCGAGGCGTTCGGCGAGCTGCGCGCCAAGGCGTACGGGGCGGCATTGGGCGCCCCGGGCGAGCTGCCGGTGCGCCGCGTGCTCGCGATCTCGGGCGGCCAGGCGGCGGAGTTCGATCGCGAGATCGCCCGCAGGCTCGCGGCCTCGGCGCTGCGCCGGCTCATCGGCCGGGACGTTCGCACGGCGGCCGTGTGGCTCGGGCCCATCGCGGCGGGCCTCGACGGTGACGAGGCCACGGCGGCCGAGCTGGTCGCCCGCGGCGTCGTCGAGGGCAGCTTCGAGCCCAAGGCGATCTACCGCGAGGACTCCGACGCCGCGCCGCCGCAGCTCGACGAGCTCGTGCTCATCGGCGCGCCGGAGGCCGACCGGGCGGCCCTGGCCGCCGGCGCGACCCGCGGCCAGATCATCGGCGAGGGCGCCAACATCGCGCGCCGCCTGGCCAACCGCGCCGCCAACGACGTCACGCCGATCGTGCTGGGCGAGGAGGCGCGCGCGATCGCCGAGGCGCACGGCCTCGCCATCGACGTCATCGACGAGAAGCGTGCCGCCGAGCTCGGCATGGGCATGTTCCTCGCCGTGGGCAGGGGCAGCGACAACCCCCCTCGGATGATCGTGATGCGCTCGGGCGACGAGGGCGCGCACGACAGCCTGGGCCGGCGGCTCGCGCTGGTGGGCAAGGGCGTGTGCTTCGACTCGGGCGGCATCAGCATCAAGCCGGCCGACCGGATGGAAGAGATGAAGATGGACAAGACCGGTGCCTGCACCGTGATCGCGGCCATCGCCACCGCGGCGCGCCTCGCGCCCGGCCTGCCGCTCCTCGCGGTGGCCCCCGCGGTCGAGAACATGCCGGGCGGCCATGCCAGCCGGCCGGGCGACGTGGTCAAGGCGCTCAACGGCACGTGGGTGGACATCATCAACACCGACGCCGAGGGCCGGCTCATCCTGGGCGACGCCATGACCTACGCCGAGCAGCTGGGGGCCACGCACCTGGTGGACGTCGCGACGCTGACCGGCGCCGTGAGCCGTGCGTTCGGCAACATGGTCACCGGCGGGTTCGCCTCCGACGACGCCTGGTGGGGCCAGGTGGCCGCCGCGGGCGAGCGCGCTGGCGAGCGCTACTGGCGCGTCCCCCTGGTGCCCGACTATGTGCCCGACATGGACTCGTGGTACGGCGACGTCACCAACTCCGGGTCGGCCGAGGGCTCGCTGGTCAAGAGCGGCATGTTCCTCGACCGGTTCCACACGGTGCCCTGGGCCCACCTCGACATCGGCGGCACCGGCTACTACCGCAAGCCCTACCCGTTCGCGTCACGCGGCGCCGGCGGCGTGACCCACGCGACGCTGGTGGAGCTGGCACTGGCCGGCCGGGGCTGACGTCGCCGCGCCGCAGGGAGGCAGGACCGTCCTGACCATCGGGCCATCGGTCGGCCGGTCGGCACCTCGTAGACTCGCGGCGTGCTGACGCCGCTCGCGATCCTGTTCGCGCTGGCCGGCGGGGCGTGGGGCCTCGCGTCGGACCGGATCGCCGTGCGCTGGCCCGAGCACGACGAGGAGGGGCTGCCAGGCGGGCGGCGGCCGGGCTGGCGGACGGCCGTCGCCGTGCTCATCGGCGCAGCGGGCCTCGGGCTCGTGCCCGTCCGCTTCGGCCAGCCACTCGAGATCGCGGTCTTCGGGGCGTACGTGGCGGCACTGACGCTGCTGCTCGCGACGGACCTCGACCAGCGGCTCCTGCCGAACGAGATCACGCTGCCCGCGATCCCGCTCGCCCTCGTCCTGCTGCTCACCGGCGCCAACCCGCTGGTGTCGCCGGGCGCGCTGCTCGTCACGGCGGTCGTGGCGGTCGTGCTGCCGGTGCTGCTGCTCCTGCTGTCGATCCCGTTCGGTGCCGGAGCCTTCGGGCAGGGGGACGTGAAGCTCCTGTTCTCGGTCGGGTTGCTGGCGGGCGCCTATCGGCTGATCGTGGGGGTGGTGTACGGGTTCCTGCTGGCCGGTGTCGTGATCGTGGTGCTGCTCGCCCTCCGGCGCATCACGCTCCGGAGCTTCATCCCGATGGGCCCGTTCCTGATCATCGGGGCGTTCTGGGCGGTGCTCGGGCCGGTCTGAGGCGCGGCGCCATCGGCCCACCGGTGGTGCGCGCCGACGGGTGCTGCCCCCCCCGGCCCGGCCCCTGCGGGGTGCTGCCCCCCCGGCCCGGCCCCTGCGGGGTGCTGCCCCCCCGGCCCGGCCCCTGCGGGGTGCTGCCCCCGGGCTCGGCCCCTGCGGGGTGCTGCCCCAAACAATCATCGGGCGGGTGCTGGACGAGGGCGGGCCGAGGAACGGCAGGTGCCGGTGCTCAGGGACGCTGGCCGCCTGCGGGCTACCAGTCACCGGGCGTGTGGATGGGACGGCGCGGGCGCCTAGGATCCACCGGGCGACTGTCTGGGTCGGGTCGCACCCGACAACGCCGCGGCGCGCCGGGCGGACGCTCCACGCGAAGCACGCCAGCCCAGCCGCCCGCCCGCGCGCGCCCGCGCGCGTTCCATCCAGCGGCGGTGGCCCACTTGCGGGCCGTGCCCGCTGATACGATCCTCCGATGGGACGCACGCAGTACGACTTCGTCATCGTGGGGGGTGGCTCCGCGGGCTCGGTGCTCGCCAATCGCCTGAGCGCGGAGCCGGGCAACAGGGTGCTGGTGCTCGAGGCGGGACGCCCGGACTACCGGTTCGACGTCTTTGTCCAGATGCCCGCCGCGCTGACGTTCCCGATCGGCTCGAAGTACTACGACTGGAGGTACGAGTCGGAGCCGGAGCCGTTCATGCACAACCGCCGGATCTACCACGCCCGCGGCAAGATCCTCGGCGGCAGCTCCTCCATCAACGGGATGATCTTCCAGCGCGGGAACCCGATGGACTACGAGCGCTGGGCGAGCGACCCGGGCATGGAGACCTGGGACTACGCGCACTGCCTGCCGTACTTCCGGCGCATGGAGTCGTGCACCGCGGCGGACCTCAAGGATCCGTGGCGCGGCCACGCCGGGCCGCTGCACCTCGAGCGGGGCCCTGCCAGCAGCCCGCTGTTCGGCGCCTTCTTCGAGGCGGTGCAGCAGGCGGGCTATCTGCTGACCGACGACGTCAACGGCTTCCGCCAGGAGGGCTTCGCGCCCTTCGACCGCAACATCCAGAGCGGCCGCCGCCTCTCGGCCTCCCGTGCGTACCTCCACCCCGTGGCGGACCGCAAGAACCTCACGGTCAAGACGCGCGCCTTCGTGACCCGCATCCTGTTCGAGGGCACGCGGGCGGTGGGCGTCGAGTACGTGACCGGCAGGGGCGGCGACGAGGTCCAGCAGGCGAAGGCCGGCACGGTGATCCTCGCCGGCGGCTCGATCAACTCGCCGCAGCTCCTCCAGCTCTCGGGGGTGGGCAACGCCGACGAGCTCAAGGCGCTGGGCATCAGCCCGGTGGCCGACGTGAAGGGCGTGGGCGAGCACCTCCAGGACCACCTCGAGGTGTACGTCCAGTACGCCTCGCGGCTGCCGGTCTCGATGCAGCCCGCGCTCCAGACGTGGCGCCGACCGTGGATCGGCTTCCAGTGGCTGTTCCTGCGCAAGGGCCCGGGCACCACGAACCACTTCGAGGGCGGCGGCTTCGTGCGCAGCAACGAGGACGTGGCGTACCCGAACCTGATGTTCCACTTCCTGCCGCTCGCCATCCGGTACGACGGCAGCAAGCCGGAGAGCGGCCACGGCTACCAGGTCCACGTGGGGCCGATGTACTCGGACGCGCGCGGCTCTGTGAAGATCAAGAGCACCGACCCGACGGTCCACCCGGCGCTCCGGTTCAACTACCTGTCAACCGAGCAGGACCGCCGCGAGTGGGTGGAGGCCATCCACGTTGCCCGCAACATCCTCAACCAGAAGGCGTTCGAGCCGTTCAACAATGGCGAGACCTCGCCCGGGCCGAAGGTCAGCACGGACGCGGAGATCCTCGACTGGGTGGCCCGCGACGGCGAGACGGCGCTCCACCCGTCGTGCACGGCGCGCATGGGCATCGACGACCAGTCCGCGCTCGACCCGCTCACGATGGGCGTGCACGGGGTGGAGGGGCTCAAGGTCGTGGATGCGTCCTCGATGCCCTACGTCACCAACGGCAACATCTACGCGCCGGTCATGATGCTGGCCGAGAAGGCGGCCGACCTGATCCTCGGCAACACGCCGCTCGCCCCGGAGCGCATCGAGTTCTACCGGCACGCGCCCGCCTGACCGGGCACACAGGAGCACACACGGGCACAGACAACGGGGACGCGGGAGGCGGTATGGCGGCCGAGCAGAGGGCCATGTTCATCGACGGCGCATGGTGCGCAGCGGAGAGCGGCGACACGTTCGAGGCGGTCAGCCCGGGCACGGGCGAGGTGTTCGCCACGGTCCCGAAGGGGGGCCGGGCAGACGCGCGGCGCGCGATCGCGGCGGCCAAGGCAGGCCAGCTCGGCTGGGCGAAGCTGTCCGCGTTCGAGCGGGCTGCGGCGATCGAGCGCATCAGCGCGCTGGTCGTGGCGCGTCGCGAGGCCTTGGCGCAGGCCCTCACGCAGGACCAGGGAAAGCCGATCACCGAGGCCCGCGGCGAGGTCGAGGAGCTGCTCGCCTACTTCCGCATGGCCGCCGCCGACGCCACCCGCCTCGAGGGGCTGATCCTGCCCTCGTACGACGCCAACAAGCGCGTCCTCGTGTACCGCGTGCCGCGGGGCGTGGTGTCGGTCATCACCCCCTGGAACTGGCCGTACACGATGGCCGGCGAGATCGTCCTGCCCGCGCTGGCGGCCGGCAACGCCGTGGTTTGGAACCCGGCGTCGAACACGTCCGCCTGCTCGATCGAGATGGCCCGCTGCTTCGCCGACGCCGACCTGCCCGCCGGCGTGTTCAACCTGGTGACCGGCCCGGGCCGCGAGGTGGGCGACGAGATCGCCGGCCACGAGGACGTGGGCGCGGTGGGGTTCGTCGGGTCGGTGGACGCCGGCAAGAAGGTCGCCACGCGCGCCGCCGGCAAGGACCAGCTGCTCGAGCTGGGAGGCAACGGGCCGCTCGTGGTCCTCGACGACGCCGACCTCGACAAGGCGGTCGAGGCGACGCTCACCGCCTGCTTCCTCAACGCCGGGCAGAGCTGCACGGCCGGGGAGCGGATCCTGGTCCAGGTCGCGGTCCACGATGCGTTCGTGGAACGGCTGGCGGCCGCGGTCGCGTCGCGGGTCCGCCTCGGCAAGCCGTCCGACGAGGCCACGACGATGGGTCCGCTCAACAACGAGGCGCAGGCCGCCAAGACCGATGCCCACGTCCAGGACGCCATCGGCAAGGGTGCCCGTGTCGTGGCGGGCGGTCGGCGGGCGAGCGGATTCGGCACCCCGCTCTACTATGAGCCCACGGTCCTCGACGGCGTGAACGACACGATGGACATCGCGCTCGACGAGACCTTCGGCCCGGTGGCGCCGATCACTGTCATCGAATCCGAAGACGACGCGCTGAGGATCGTCAACGACTCGCCGTTCGGGCTGCTGGCCGCCGTCTTCACGCGCGACCTCGCTCGCGGGCTCCGGTTCGCCGAGTCGGTGCGAACCGGATGGGTCAACATCAACGAAGGCACCAACTACTGGGAGTCGCACCTCCCGTTCGGGGGTGGGGCCGGAGCCGACAGCGGCGTGGGCCGCGTGGGCGGGCGCTTCTCGATGGAGCGGCTGACCGAGCTCAAGACCGTCGTCGTCAACCTGGGCTAGAGGAGACCATGGCCAAGCAGCAGCGCGGCAGCAACCGCGCGCAGAATCGTCCCGCCGCGCCGGCCTCGGCATCGAACCGTCCGTCCGGCCAGCGGCCGTCGGGCCAGAAGTCGTCAGGGGCCTGGCAGCCGAACCGCGTGAGCGCGTCGCGGAAGAAGGCCGGCGGGCCCAACCGCACGCTTCTCTACACCATCGCCGCGGTGGTCGTGGGCCTGGCGATCGTCGGGTTCGTGGCCGTCCAGCAGCTGGGCTCCAGCTCGCCGTCGTCGAGCGATGCGCTCGTGACGCCCGGCGGCTCCAGCCTGACGCCGGCGACCATCCCGCAGAGCGGCCGGACGCTGGGCGACCCGAACGCGCCCGTGACGATCGACTTGTACGGCGACTTCCGCTGCTCGGCGTGCTACCAGTTCACCGAGATGGGCAACGCCGCCCAGATCAACACCAACTTGGTCGCCACCGGGAAGGCGAAGATCGTCTGGCACGACTACACGATCATCGACCACAACGACGGCGCCACCGCCTCGCGCGACGCCGCGAACGCGGCCATGTGCGCGGCGGACCAGAACAAGTTCTGGGTGATGCACGACTGGCTGTACGCCAACCAGTCGCCGACCGAGGCGGCCGATGCGTTCACGATCAGCCGGCTCCTGGCCATCGGACAGGCCGCCGGGATGGACATGACGACATTCAAGCCGTGCGTCGAGAACGGGACGCACGACGCCCAGATCGCCGCTGAGCAGTCGAGCCTGCCGGCCGGCGTCACCGGAACCCCGACCACGTTCGTGAACGGCAAGCTGGTGGACGCCACGTACGCCGCCATCAAGGCAGCCGTCGACGCGGCGATCGGCGGCTCCGCGTCGCCGGCAGCAGGGAGCTCCGCGTCTCCGTCGGCCGCGCCGAGCTGAGGCCGGCTCCTCGCCACTCGCCGGCGCCGCGCGCTCGTCCCGCTCGGCGCACCCGGCCGCGGACCACGCCCCGCTCGTCGTGCCTGACCGCGCCCGCCCAACCGCCTGACGTCATACTCCCGTATGACGAACCCGCCCCAGGAGGCACCATGGCCGGCCGGCCCCGCAACGAGGTGCAGCGACAGGCCCAGCGGGAGCGGATCCTCGCCGCGGCCGAGGCGCTGCTGGTGACCCACGGCGTGGAGCGCAGCCGCCTGCGGGACGTCGCCGAGGCGGCCGGGGTGTCCATCGGCACCGTCCAGCACTACTTCGACACGCGCGACCGGCTGATCGCCGAGCTGTTCGACTGGTCCGCCGAGCGCCGCCTGGGCGCCTGGATCGAGGCGCTGCCCCGGGGCGGCGATCCGTGGTCGAGGGTCGTGGCCCTGCTCTACGCCTCGCTGCCCGAGCCCGCCATGTGGCGCTCGCGCATCTGGATCGAGTTCTGCGCGATGGCGCGCGACGACGAGCTGCGCGCCAAGCTCGGCCGCTTCTACGATGCGTGGCGGCCGCCGTTCCGCGAGGTGATCGAGGAGGGGATCGCCGCCAGCGTCTTCGATCCCGCAGCGCCGGTCGACGACATCGTGGACCTGTTCATCATCCTGGGCGACGGCGCCTCGCTCGGTACGGCGATCCAGGCGCCCGGGCTCGACGCCGACCAGCTGCGGCGCCTGATGCTCGAGACCGCCCGCGCCGCCCTGCGGCCCAGCGCCTGACAGCCCGCGCGACCGCTCGGAATTTCTAATATTGCGGTGTTACGATTACGTCCCGGGCCGGGTCCCCGGAGTCGCCGTTGGCATTCCGCAGCACGAGGAGTCGACCACGATGCCGGAGGGGTCGCCCGTCGCCACCGTCGCGGGCGCCGCTGCGCCCGAGTTCCCGACGTCCGCCCGCGTCGTCGTCGTCGGCGGCGGGATCGTCGGCGCCAGCGTCCTGTTCCACCTCGCCGAGCGCGGCTGGACGGACGTCGTCCTGCTCGAGCGCAAGCGCCTGACCAGCGGCACGACGTGGCATGCGGCCGGCCTCGTGGGCCAGCTGCGCGCGACGTACAACATGACCGTCCTCGCCAGCTACGCGAAGGACCTGTTCCGCGAGCTCGAGCGGCGGACGGGTGACAGCACCGGCTTCCTCCAGCTCGGCTCACTGCTCGTGGCGCACACGCCCGGGCGCTGGGACGAGATCCGCCGCAACGCCTCGATGGCCCGGCTCACCAACGTGGACATGGAGTTCATCGGCCCGGAGCGGCTGGGCGAGATGTGGCCGCTGCTTAACACCGAGGGGATCATCGGCGCCGCGTTCATCCCGGGCGACGGAATGGCCAACCCCACCGACACCACGATGGCCCTGGCCAAGGCCGCCAAGACGGCCGGCGCGACGGTGTTCGAGAACACCAAGGTGACCCGCATCGTCCGGCGGGACGGCCGGGTGGCCGGGGTGGAGACCGAGCGCGGGACCATCGACTGCGAGTACGTCGTCAACTGCACCGGGATGTGGGCCCGCCAGCTGGCGGGGCAGGACGACGTCGTGGTCCCGCTCCACGCGGCCGAGCACTTCTACCTGGTCACCGAGCCGATCGAGGGCCTGACCCCCGACCTCCCGGTGCTGCGGATGCCCGACGAGCAGGCGTACGTGCGCAACGAGGCCGGCAAGCTCATGGTCGGCTTCTTCGAGCCGGGGGCGAAGCCGTGGGCCACCGAGGGCATCCCCGAGCATGCCGAGTTCCTGACCCTCCCCGAGGACTGGGACCACCTCGAGCCGTACATCGTCAAGGCGGCCAACCGCATCCCGGTCTTCGGCCAGGTGGGCATCCAGCTGTTCTTCAACGGCCCGGAGTCGTTCACGCCCGACGACCGCTACATCCTGGGCGAGGCGCCGCAGCTGCCCGGCTACTTCGTGGCGGCCGGGTTCAACTCGGTGGGCTTCGCGTCGGGCGGCGGCGCGGGCCGGGCGGTGGCCGACTGGGTGGTGGACGGCCGGCCGCCGATGGACCTCTGGGAGGTGGACATCCGGCGCTTCATGCCCTTCCAGCGCAACCGCCGCTACCTGTACCAGCGCACGACCGAGACGCTCGGCCTGCTGTACGAGATGCACTGGCCCTTCCGCCAGGTCGAGACCGCCCGCGGCGTCCGGCGCTCGCCGCTCCACGACCGGCTGGCCGCCCGCGGCGCCTGCTTCGGCGAGGTGTCCGGCTGGGAGCGCGCGAACTGGTACGCGCCCGAGGGCGTCGAACCGCGGTACGAGTACAGCTATGACCGCCAGAACTGGTTCCCGCACTCGGCCGCTGAGCACCGCGCCACCCGTGAGGGCGTCGCGCTGTTCGACCAGACGAGCTTCGGCAAGCTGCTGGTCCAGGGCCGGGA
>JAKAMV010000128.1 GCA_021812735.1 Chloroflexota bacterium
CCTTCTCGGCCTCGTTGGCCGCGAGGGCCGCGTACGCCGCTGGCTCGAGCTCGAGCACGTAGAGCGTCTGGCCCGCGAGGAGCATCTCCCCGTGGCGCGTGCGGTTGATGAGCTGCGCCTGGTGGTCGTCGATGCGGCGGATGATCTGGCTCGAGAGGACCCGCGGCTTGATGCGGTCTGCTTCCTGCAGCCCCACGGCCTGCAGGATCGCCGCCCCCGCCGCGCGGACCTCCGCCTGCGAGGGCGCGTGCACCTCGAGCAGGCCGTAGTAGCGCTCGATGATCTGCATCCCGGGCTTCACCGCGGTCGCCTTGAGCGCGACGTCGGTGAGGCGGTTGATCTCGATGCCAGGCGAGACCTCGACGTAGAGGGAGGCGTCGCCTGCGAGCGGCAGGAAGCCCTGCGCGACGGTCCCCAGGAACGCCGCGTACTGCGCCTGGAGGCTGTCGAGAAAGACGTAGGCGCGAAGGTCAATCGTGCTCACCGGCCTGGCGCTCCCCTCCTGTCACGATCCTGACACCGGCAGACGCCCCGATGCGGGTCGCGCCCGCGGCGATCATCTCCCGCACGTCCTCGGCCGTGCGGATCCCTCCGGCGGCCTTGACGCCCATCGTCGGCCCCACCGTCTCGCGCATCAGCGCCACATCGAAGACGGTGGCGCCGCCCGAGGCAAACCCGGTGGACGTCTTCACGTAGTCGGCGCGCGCGCGCTGCGCGAGGCGGGACGCGATCACCTTCTCCTCGTCGGTCAAGAGGGCCGCTTCGATGATCACCTTGTTGATCGCGCCCGCCTCGTGGCAGGCGTCCGAGACCCGCGCGATGTCCTGGCGCACCAGCTCGCGCATGCCGCTCTTGAGGGCGCCGATGTTGATCACCATGTCGATCTCGCGGGCGCCGTCGCGCAGGGCCCGGCGCGCCTCGGCCGCCTTGATGTCGCTCGTCGTCGCCCCGAACGGGAAGGCGATCACGGAGGCCACGGCGACCGGGGTGCCGCGCAGCTGCTCGGCCGCGCGGCGCACCCACGTGGGGTTGATGCAGACCGCGGCGAAGCCGTACTCCTTGGCCTCGCTGCAGAGCCGGTCGATCTCCGCGGCGGTCGCATCCGGCCGCAGCAGGGTATGGTCGATGTAGCGCGCGAGGTCGCGCGGGACGTCCGCGCCGTTGCCCTGGTAGGTGATGCGGGACGCGCCGCCCGCCACCACGCTGCGCACCTTGTCCGGGCAATGCGCCGCGCACGAGCCCAGGCAGTCCCGGCAGCCGTCTCCCGAGGTCCCCGCCAGCGCGCCCAGCACCTCCCGGGTGATCGTCTCGATCAGTTCGTTGCGCGCGTCGCCGTCGCTCATGCTCGCTCTCTCAGATAGCGTCGCTCGATCGCGGTGATCTGCTCGACGCGGGCCGCATGGCGGCCGGGGCCCCACGGCGTGCCCAGCCACGCGGCCACGATCTCGAGCGCCAAACCCGTCCCGATGAGCCGGCCGCCGAGCGTGAGCACGTTGGCGTGGTTGTGTTCGCGGCTGTTGCGGGCGCTCGTCACGTCGTAACAGAGGGCGGCGCGCACCCCTGGGACCTTGTTCGCGACCATGCACGAGCCGATCCCGGCCCCGTCGACGATGATCCCCCAGCGGCACGTGCCGTCCGCGACGAGGCGGGCCACAGCGTGCGCGACGTCCGGATAATCGACGGGGTCCGGGGTCGTGGTGCCACAGTCGTGAACCGTATATCCCTCCTGCTCGAGTCGCTGAGCGATCAGCTGCTTCAGCTCGAACCCGCCGTGGTCGGCGCCGACCGCGATCGCGCCCGCGCTCGCGGTCGCAGCGTCCGGCGCGGGACCGCCCGTCGCCGCCGGTCCCGCCGGGGCATCGTACACCGCCTCGACCACCCGCCGGACCAGGTCTCGAACCTCGCCCTCGGACACCGTCATCCATCGCCTCCCGCAGGCGCCACGGTACCCGATGGACCGGGCGGCTGCCGGGCGCCGCGCGAGCTACTCACTCCGGATGGCCCCGAACGAGAGGCCCCGGACCAGGTACCGTTGCAGCAGGAACGCGATGATGACCACGGGCAATGCCCCGACCGCGGCCATCGCAGCGATGTCGCCCCACAGCACGTAGTGCGACTCCATCATGGTCGGCAGAATGAACGGCAGCGTGGTGACCCGGCCGCGCGACAGCAGCACAGCGATGCTGAACTCGTTCCAGTTGAAGATGAACGCCAGCAGCGCGGTCGCGACCAGTGCCGGACGGACGTTGGGCAACACGATGTCGACAAACGCGCGCAGGCGGCTGGCCCCGTTCACCAACGCCGACTCCTCCAGGTCGACCGGCAGGTCCTCGAAGAATCCTTTCATGACCCACGCGATGAACGGGATCGTGAACGTCAGGTACTGCACGATCAGCGCGATGTAGGTGTCCACCAGTCCGAGCGCTGACCAGAACAAGAACATCGGAATACCGATCGCCACCGGTGGCATGAAGAGCAAGCTGAGGATGAAGAACGAGAGGTTCGTTCCCCCAATTCGAAACCGCGCCAGACTGTACGCGGCGAATGTGCCGAGCACCATGCCGATCGCGGTCGCGCTCACCGCGACGACCCCGCTGTCGACGAGCCCTTTCAGGCCACCCCAGTTGAACAAGGCGTCCGTGTAGTTCTGGAAATAGAGGCGGTCGGGGATGAAGACGGGAGGGCTGGTCAGCCACTCGCTGGGCGGCTTCACCGACGTCACCAGCATCCAGTAGATCGGGAACAAGAAGAAGACGGACCCGACCGCGACCCCGACCACCGACGCCAACAGGCCACCCCGGCCACCTGTCACTGGCGTGGGCACCGCGCGCCCAGAAGGGAACGGCGAGTGGGCGGCGGTCGATGTCATACTGCGGCCTCCGCGACCGGCACGTCAGCGGCCGGACGGCCCACCGGACGTTCCATGTACCGCAGGATCACACGGGCCAACACGATCACGATGATCACGCTGACATAGGACATCGCGGCGCTGTAGCCGACACTGAAGTACCGGAACCCCTGCACGTAGTTGTAGAAGGCGAGACTCTCTGTGGCCGATCCGGGTCCACCCGCCGTCAACACATAGATGATGTCGAAGACTTTGAACGCGCCGATGAGCCGCAGAATGACCGTGATGGCGATGACTCGTCGCAGCAGCGGCAATGTCTGGTAGCGAAGGATCTGCCAACTGGACGACCCGTCGACGCGAGCCGCCTCAAAGACGGACGCGGGCAATGCGTGCAGACCGGCCAGCAGCAGCAACGTGACAAACGGGGTCCACTGCCAGAAGTCCACCAGGAGCAGCGACGGCAGGGCCAGGCGTGGATCGGCCGTCCAGCTCAGGAGCGGCAAGTGCAAGAGACCCAAGAAGTAGTTCAACGGCCCTGAGCTGTAATCGAAGAGCGATCGCCACTGGAACGACGCGACCGACGATGACAGGATGCTCGGTATCAGCAGCAAGGTGGCGATGAACTGTTGGTAGCGCGGCAGTCGGTACAAGGCGAGCGCCAGCGCTAGGCCAACCCCGAGCTGAACGGTGACCACCGACAGAGCGAACGCGGCGGTCACACCGAGGCTGCTCCAGAACAGGTTGTCTTGCAGCAGCTGCGCGTAGTTGGCTAATCCGACAAACCGCGGCGGAACCAACGACAATAACTGCTGGTCTGTGAAGGACAGCCGCAGCGAATAGAGCAACGGAAAGACGCTGAGCACGATCAGGATGATGGTCGCTGGCGCTACGGTCAGGAGGGCGAAGCGCCGCCCTCCTGACCAGCGCGATGGCCGACGTCTGGTCGCCATCATGGCCGTCCTTCCGTGGCTCCCAAACCTGTGTGCCTGATCCGGTTGCTCAGTACGTAACGCCGGCCGCGTGGAACGCGTTGACCCAGTCGGAGTAGGCCTTCACCTGATTGTCCTGGCCCAGTGATGCCGTGATGCTGTCCCACTCGTTGGCAGCCTGCGTCAGCGCCTGGGAAGGAGTTAGGCTTCCGGCCAGAGCCTCGTTCACGAACAGATCCAGAATGTCCAGGTAACGCGGCGCGCCAGGGATCGACAGTTCTGGATATCCCGTCGTGAGACAGGTCTTGATTGCGCCAACGTAACTCTGCGCCTGCGCTGCCGGCATCGACGGGTTGCCCAGATGGTCCTTGACCTTCGAAGCGTCCAGGTGGGACTGACGGAAAGGATCTTCGCCGCACTTCGGATCGTACACGTACTTGATGCTGACATCTGCACTGTCCATGTACTGGATGACCTTGTAGGCGTTCTGCTGGTTCTTCGAGAACGCCGAGACGGCCATGACCCGCGAGTACGGCATGTAGTTGCGCACCGGGCAGGGAGCGTAGGCGTTCTTGCCCACCACCTTGCTCTGGCTGGGGTCCTCGGCCTTCAGCGCCAGGTCGTCCCACTGCACGACCATCGCCGTCGAGCCGTTCAGATATGCCTCGTTGAGCTCCTGGTATCCGATCTGCAGGATGTTCGGAGGCGCGTACTGCTTCAGATTCACGAGCATTTGCAGCGCCTGCACGCCCTGGTCCGTGTTGATCGCGGGCTTCATGTCCGCCGTGAACCACTTGCCGCCGAGCGCCGCAAAGATATTCATGAACCAAGCGTAGCAGAAACCACGCTGTGCAAGGAACGCGTTGCCGTATTGCGTCGGCGGCTTGTGCAGCTCCTTGGCGATGTTCAGGAAGTCGTCCCAAGTCTGGGGTGGCTGCGAGATACCCGCAGCACTGAAGATGTCCGTCCGATACGCGATCTGCAGGATGTCGCCGTCATACATGGCCGCATACAGCTTCCCGTTCCTTCTCAGGTTGGGATCGCGGTAGGCCGGCAGCACATCGGTCAAATTGAAGTCGGACTCGTTGCCCAGTTCCGAGAGTGGGGCGAGGAACCCATTGCTGACGAAGTCGCCGAGCATCTGCGGAGGGAAGACCAACACGTCATAGACGCTGCTCCGCGTCACCATCTCGGCGACGATCTTCTCGTACTGCCCGACGAAGGGCAGCCCAATGATGTTCGTGGTCGCCCCGAACTTGGCCTTCATGTTGGGGTTGAACCACTGGAACGGGTTGGCGTTCTGGCCCTCGTCGATCTCGACGGCGACTGTGCCAGATGCACTGGCCGCGGCGCTGGACGCGTTAGGTGTCGCCGAGCAGGCCTCAAGGAACGTCGTGACGGCGCCGCCCATGGCTAGGGCGGCCCCTGCCTTGGCGCTCGTGGAAAGAAAGCGACGTCGACTGATCGGACCAACTTGCATTGTCGTGACCCTCCTCCGGACACGATCAGGCTATGCGGGTCCCGCCGTCCGCACCCGGCGCGAAGAAGTGAAGACTCTCCGGCCTCAACTCCAAATGCACCTCCTCTCCTTCGTTCAGGCGGAACTCCGGCTCGGCCTCAACCGTCAGCCGATCTCCACCGATCTGAAACTGATAGATGACGCGCGAGCCCTCGGGCGCCGCAAGGTAAACGCTGGCCGCGATGCGATCGTCGCCGCCCTCGCGATGGATGCGAATGGCGCGTGGCCGCACCCCCACGACCACGTCGGGTAGCGTGACGGCAGCAAGCGCAGTGCGTGCTGTCTCGGTAACCGGGAGCCAGTGGCCGAGGACGCGGACGCCCAGGCCTCTCTCGCCGCGCGCAAGACTGGTGGGCAGCAGGTTCATCTGGGGCTCACCGATGAAGCGGGCGACGAATGTGTTGCTGGGGCGGTAGTAGACGTCGTCGGGGGTGCCGAGTTGCTGGATGACGCCGTCCTTCATGATCGCAATGAGATCGGCCATGGCCAGCGCGTCGAGCTGGTCGTGGCTGACCACGATCGTCGTCGCCCCCAGCATCTTCTGCAGACGACGGATCTCGGCCCGCATCGTGCTCCGCAGCACGGCGTCGAGATTGGAGATTGGCTCGTCGAGCAGGAAGAGCCGAGGCCGCTGAATGATCGCTCTCGCCAGGGCGACCCGCTGCTGCTGACCGCCCGAGATCTGTTGCACGGCACGATCGAGCAGACTATCGATTTCAAGGAGGCGAGCGACCTCCGTCACGCGGGCCTCTCGTTCGGTGCGTGGCACGCCCCGCACCTTCAGTGGGTAGCCGATGTTGTCGCGGACCGACATCTGCGGATAGAGGGCGTATCCCTGGAACATCACGCCCACATGTCGGTCCTTCGGTTCCAGGCGCGAGATCTCGTCGTCGTCGAGCCAGATCTCGCCGCTGTCCGGTCGCTCGAGCCCAGCCACGAGTCGCAACGTCGTGGTCTTCCCGCTGCCGGAAGGACCGAGCAAGCAGAGCAACGTTCCATCAGGAATCTCGAGCGAAAGGTCCCGCACCGCTGCCACGGGCCCAAACGACCGCGAGAGATGCTTCAGTGTGACGCGGGCCACCCGTCAGTCCCCTCACCGCCTCGATGTGAGATCGATATCCAATATCGATTTCACTTGGCCATCCTATCCCCGCCGTCAAGCAGCGCCGCGCTACCTCATGCGGCCTCCTGACGCGTGGCGAGGAATTCGTCCAGCTCCGCACGCGTAGGGAACGAGACCTGGGTGCCGATCCGCGTGACCGATAGCGCCGCGGCGGCGGAGGCATCGCGCACGGCGTCCGCGAGCGGACGCCCCTCCCCCAGGAGGACGGCGAGCGCGCCGATGAACTCGTCGCCGGCGCCGGTCGGATCGACCGCCTCCACCGGGAACGACGGTACGTGCACGCCCGTCTCGGCATCGACGAGTACGGCACCACGGCTACCGAGCGTGACGATGACGCTCCGCGGCCCCTTCACCAGCAGGGCGCGGGCGGCTTCCAGGGCGTCGGTGACACTCTGGGCGGAGTGGCCGGTGATCATCTGCACCTCGACCTCGTTCGGCACACAGATGTCGGTGAGCGCCAGCAGCTCGTCGGGCAACGGCGCGGCCGGTGCCGGGTTCAGGATCGTCACGACCCGGGCGGATCGGGCGATGCGGAACGCCTCCAGAGTGGTTGCGACGGGCACCTCGAGCTGGCAGCAGAGGATGTCCGCCTGCTGGATCTGGGCCTCGGCCGCCCGCACGTCGTCCGGGCTGAGGCCGTAATTGGCACCCGGCACGATCACGATGACGTTCTCTGCCCGGTCGTCCACCAGGATCGGCGCGACACCGGAGAAGCGCTCCGGGTCGGTCAGCACGAACCGCGTGTCGATGCCGTTGGCGCGGAAGTTCTCCAGCGTGCCATCGCCGAAGACGTCCCGGCCCACCTTCGCCACCATCGAGACCTGCGCGCCGAGCCTGGCCGCTGCGGTCGCCTGGTTCGCACCTTTCCCACCGTATCCCATGTGAAACGAATGGCCGACGAGGGTCTCGCCCAGCGTCGGCAGACGCGGGACCCTGGAGATCAGATCGATCATGCAGCTGCCGACGACGCAGATGCGCGGCTGACTCGCCATGAGACGCGTCACCTCATGTGGAGACCGATGGGCCCGCCGGGCGAAACCCTTCAGGCGCTGGCTGTGGGACCCGGAACGACGACGTGCTCATCGGTGTACAGGTGGATCCGGACCTCTGCGAACTGGTCGGCATCCGCACCCGCGGCCGCCCCCACCTCGCTCGCGAAGGCGGCCTCCATGGCGTCGATGCTCTCCCACCACATCTCCGCGGTGCCGTCGTAGAGCGGTTCCTCGCCGCTGCCGACCGGTTGGCGGGACGTGGCGATGTTGATACGGTATCCGAGCAGGCCGGGCAGCTGCGCCGAGATCCGGGTGTGATCCTCCAACCAGCGCCGGGCGAATTCCTCCCGTGTCAGATGCGGCTTCCGCTTCAGCAACGCGACCAGCTTGACCATCCTGTTCCTCCACAGATGTGCATCGAGGATCAAAGACCCGACTGCCCATCGGCGGCGGGCGTCGGCGCCCCCGCCGGATATGCTGGACCCGTGCCCTGGCGCGCACTCACACCCCCGGACGGCGACGCCGCGCCCGCGGAGGCCGGCTCCTCCGCCGGCGCCGCGCAGGAGCCACGCACCGTCAGGCGAGTCTCCAGCACGATCTTCCGGGGGGCGGCCTCGCCTGTGTTCTCCATGCGGAACTTGAGCAGCCGCATCGCCAGCACGCCCTGCTCGGTGCTCGCGCGCGAGACAACCGTGAGCGGCGGGTGCGTCAGTTCGGCGAGCGCGAGGTCGTCGAAGCCCACGAACGACATCTCGTGCGGGATACGGATGCCCAGGTTGTGCATCGCACGCAAGGCGCCGATCGACATGAGGTTGTTGGAGACGAAGAGCGCCGTGGGGGCGGGCCGCACCGCGAGCAGGCGCAGGGCGGCCTGGTAACCGCCATCCTCCCGGAAATCCGCCACCTGGAGGTACCGTTCGTCCAGCTCGAGGCCGCGGGCGCGCAGCCCCTCGCCGAAGCCCTCGTACCGCTCACGGCCGGGTGTGGTGTCCAGGGGGCCGGAGATCATGGCGATCCGCGTGTGGCCCAGCGAGACCAGATACTCCGCCGCCTGGGCGGCCCCATTGACGTTGTCCACCAGGACCACGTCGAACTCCTCGGCCTCGATGCGCCGATCGATCAGGACGACGGGCACCCGGCGGGCGCGCAGCATCAGCGGCGCGTCCGACCATTCGGCCGCCGGCGCCATGAGGATCCCGTCGACCTGCTTCTGCAGGAGGATGTTGACGACCGCACGCTCGCGGTCCACGTTCTCGTCCGTGTTACAGAGCAGGAGGCTGTACTCGCCTGCCCGCATCACCGACTCGACGCCCTTGACGACGTCGGCAAAGAACGGGTTCGAGATATCGGGGACAAGGACACCGATGGTGCGCGTCGAGCCGGACTTGAGGCTGCGCGCCAGCTGGTTCGGGCGAAACGCCAGCGCCTCGATCGCTTCGTCGATACGGCGCGCTTCCCGGACGCGGCTGCCGTTGAGGTAGCGCGAGACGGTGGCCGTCGCGACGCCGGCCCGGGCGGCGACATCCTTGATCGTCGCCGGTTTCTGCGGGGCTGGCGGGCTGACTGGTACCGATTTCACTCGCTTGATCGTAGCGGAGCGGTCAAGGTCCTGCAGGGCGATTCGGCGCGCCTTTTCCGACGCGCGGCGCGCCGGTCCGCACGACGAACGTGACCCGCGCATGGGGCGCGATCGGCGTCACGCTGAACGTTCCGCCCACGGCGGAGGCGGCGTGGGCGACGGCATGGAACACGGCCGCTTGGCCCGCGACGAGCGCCACGATGAGAAGCCCGCCGCGCGCTGCCGATGGTCCCCCGCGACCCGCCGTCACGGGTTGCCGCGCCGCCTACCCAGGCGAGCGGCCAGGGGCAGGGCAGCCTACGGCCGGATCCGCTTCTCGCGCGGCAGCGGCGGCATCCCGCGCCGCCCCTGCACCAAGAAGTGCCGGAACCAGCCCACCACCTGCACGATGTTCTCGACGCGCCGGAACGGGGTGCCGCTGCGCGTCAGTTCGTGTGTCTCCTCGGGGACCCGCATCAGCCGCACCGGACGCTTGAACGCGCGCAGCACCGCGAACAGCTCCTCGGCCTGCGTGATCGGCACGCGCAGGTCCTGCTCGGCGTGTTGGATCAGGAGCGGCGTCCGCACCCGCTCGGCATGGGCGATCGGGCTGTGCTGCCAGTAGAGCTCGTGGTCCTCCCAGGGGTTCACGCCGTACTCTTCCGTCCCGAACATCGGACCGCCGATGTCGCCCGAGAGCATCTGCGACGTCATGTCGTTCACCGACCGCGCCGTCAGCGCCGCCCGGAACCGATCGGTGTGCCCAACGATCCAGCTCGTCAGGTACCCGCCGTACGAGCCGCCCGTCACGCCTAGCCGAGCGGGGTCCGCCAGGCCGTCGGCCAGCAGGGCATCGAGCCCCGCCATGACGTCCGCCATCGGTCCGTTGCCCCAGTCGCGGTAGTTCGCCCGCACGAAGTCCTGGCCGTAGCCCTCGGATCCACGCGGATTGCACGCGTACACGCTGATCCCGGCCGCCACCAGGCACTGCCACTCCCAAAACGGCGCGTACCCGTAGAGCGTGGCCGGCCCGCCGTGGATCTCGACGACCAGCGGCGCCGGACGCCCGTCCTGCGCCGCCCGTTCGTCGTTCGGCCGCGCCGCGGGGTAGAACCACCCCTGGATCCGGCGCCCCTCCACCTCGTGCCAGCGGGTCTCCGGCGCGACCAGGGCGATCTCCCCCCAGCGCGTCGCCATCAAGTCGCTGACGCGCCGCAGGCGATCGGCCGACAGCGGGTCCCGCTGGCCGGCCGCCACCTCCAGGACGACCACCTCCGGGGCGTGCGTGGCATCCGCCACGGTCGCCACGATGCGCACGTCCCCGTGGGCGAGCGGTACCTGGTGGATGCGCGAGAGGTACTGGCGGCCGAGTGTCAGCCGCTCCACGCGGGCCGTCTCGGCCTCCACCCGCCAGACTTCGTAGCTGCCCTCGATCGGCGCGGCGAAGGTGATCCAGCGGCCGTCACCGCTCCAGTGCAGCGTGGTCGCGCCGCCCCCGATCAAGTCGCTGCCCATGCTGGCGCCGACCATCAGGTCGGTCGCGCCGGTCAGGTCCTCGCCCTCCTGCTCCGGTGCCGCCGGGAAGCGCCAGACGTCGCGACGGGCCGGTCCGCGCCCCTGATAGCGGTGCCCGACCGCAGCGATCCAGCGCCCGTCGGGACTCCACGCCGGCGCCGAGAACTCGCGCCGCCCACGCCCGCCCGTCAGCCGCTCGACCCGCCCGGACTCCAGGTCGAGCAGGAAGAGGTCCATCTGCCAGTCCAGGTCGTGGTCGCGGTGACGCCGTGACTCGAAGACGATGCGCCGGCCGTCCGGGCTCCAGTCGAAGGCCCCGTCGTTGTGTTGGCCCCCGGTCAAGCGGCGCGCGGCGCCCGAGTCGGCGTCTACGAGCCAAAGGTGCATGAAGCGGTCGTGCACGAACCCGACGCCGTTGTACTGGTACTGGAGGCGATCGATGAACCGGTAATCGGACTCCGGCGGTTCGCCCGGCTCGCGCCGCGCTCGCGTCGCCCGGGTGGCCGTCTCGGACGTGCTGAGCACGCACAAGCGGGTGCCGTCTGGGCTCCACCCCAGGTCCCGCACGTCGTGTGGCAGGTGCGTGAGTTCGCGGGCCTCGCCGCCCGCCAACGGCAGCACCCAGACCTGCGTCGCCCCGTCTACGAGCTTCTCGTCGCGGTCGGGGAGCGAGCCGCCGCCGCCCGTCTGCAACACCGCCGCCCGGTCGGACAGGAAGGCGAGCTGCGTGCCATCAGGGCTCCAGCGCGGGTGCGTGTCGTGGCGCGCGCCGAGCGTGACCTGGCGCGCGGGAACCGAGCCATCGGTCGGCGCGATCCAGACTGCCTCCCGGTAGTCGTCCTTGGCCGGGCCCACGGCCTTGACCGTGAAGGCGACCAGGCGACCGTCCGGTGACAGCCGTACCTCGGTCGGCACGCGAAGGTCATACAGATCGGCAGGCAGCGGCGGTCTCGACATCGGTCCTTCTCGGTGCGGTGCTGGCCCGGTCGGCGACCGGCGGCGCGGGGAGCTTCCCCGCGAGTCTATCGCCGGCGCGCGCCGTGGGCGGGATTCCGGTGCGGGCGCGGCTACAATCGCAGCATGCCCTCCACGTATACGGCCGGCGGCGAGTACCTCACACCCACGCGCATCCATGCCGACCGCGCCGCGGGCCGGCTCGAGATCGACTGGGCGGACGGCCATCGAACTGTGTACGAGACGGTCACCCTGCGCTGGCTCTGCCCCTGCGCCTACTGCCGCGGCGAGGCGGGAGAGCCGGGTTGGCTCGATACGGCCCCGACCCTCACCCCCGACCAGACTCGCCTCGTCGACGTCCAGCTGGTGGGGACCTACGCGATCGCGCCGACGTGGGGCGACGGCCACCACACGGGGTACTACACCTTCGAGCAGCTGCGCGAGAACTGCCCCTGCCCGGAGTGCGAGGCGCGCCGCGTGGCGCGCGCGGCCATGGAGCGCTGAAGGAGAGCAGCCGTGATCATCAGCACGACCAATTTCGTCGCCGGCTACCGCGTCGCCGAGACCAAGGGCCAGTGCTTCGGAGTGGTGGTCCGCAGCCGCGGTCTCGCCGGCAACGTCGCCGCCGGGCTCCGCTCGCTCGTCGGAGGCGAGATCAAGGAATACACCGAGCTGCTCGAGGATGCACGGCGGCACGCGATCGACCGGATGGTGGCCAACGCGACCGCGATGGGCGCCAACGCGATCCTCTCGATGCGGTTCGACAGCTCGGAGATGGGCCAGACGATGACCGAGATCGTGGCCTACGGCACGGCCGTGATCATCGAGCCGGGGCAGTCCGGGTACGAGCAACCGCGCTGAGCGCGAGTGGAGGCCGGCAGGAGGAGGCATGGGCAGCACGGGCCTCTCGCTGCTGCTGCGGGGCGCGCTCGGCGGCGCGGGTGCGCTCGTCTTCCTGCTGGGGCTAGCAGCCATCGGCACGGGCGACCCCGTGGCGGGAGCGTGGCTGCTGATCGCAGGCGCGATCCTGATCCTGATCGCGCTCTACGAGCAGACCCGCTACCGCGCCGGCGATCCTCGCACGCCGCCCGGGGCCACCGCACCGCCGGGTCCGCCCTGGGCTCCGCGGCCACCGGCCGCAGCGGCGGACGGTCCCGCCCCGAGCCGCTATCAGCGCACGGACGAGGTGTTCGACGATCCCACCACCGGACAGCGCCTCCGCGTCTGGTTCGATCCGGTGACCGGCGACCGGCGCTACGTGCCGGAACCCTGAGACGCGATGACCGCGGTCCGTCCCACCGGCGGTCAGGCCACCGGCACGCCGCGCGCAGGCCGGCGCGATCGCCATGCGTCCACGATGCCGTATACCAACCGCGAGCTCAGCTGGCTCGATTTCAACGCACGGGTCCTCCACGAGGCGATCGACGAGCGCAATCCGCTGCTGGAGCGGGCGCGGTTCCTCGCGATCTTCGCCAGCAACCTCGACGAGTTCTTCCAGGTGCGCGTCGCGGGCGTCAAGCAGCAGATGGCCGCCGGTGGCGCTCAGCGCACGCCCGACGGGCTGAGCCCAGCTGAGACGCTGCGCGCGATCCGGGCGAAGGTGCTGCCGCTCGTCGCGCGCCATTCGGAGGCCTGGGCACACGTACGCCGCGAGCTGGCCGGGCACGGCATCCGCATCGTGACCTGGGCCGAACGGCCGGAACGGCACCTGGAGCTGCGCCAGCGCTTCATCGACGAGATCTTCCCGGTGCTCACCCCGCTGGCCGTCGATCCGGGCCATCCGTTCCCCTACATCAGCAACCTGTCGCTCTCGCTGGCGGTCACGGTGCGGGATCCGGAGACCGGCGAACGCCGGTTCGCACGGATCAAGGTCCCACCCGTGCTGCCCCGCCTCGTCGAGGTCGGCGTGCGGACCTACATGCTGCTGGAACAGATCATCGCCGCGAACCTCGACGTGCTCTTCCCGGGCATGGAGATCCTGGAGCACCACCTGTTCCGCGTGACGCGCAACGCCGACCTCTCGATCGAGGAGGACGAGGCGGACGACCTGCTGCTGGCGATCCAGGAAGAGCTGCGCCGGCGACGCTTCGGTGAAGTCGTGCGCCTGGAGGTGGAACGCTCCATGCCCGCGGAGACCCGCGGGCTCCTCGAACGCGGCCTGCAGTGCTCACCCGAGGACGTCTACGAGGTGGCGGGGACGCTGGACCTGACCGCGCTCTTCGAGATCGCGGAGCTGGACGTGCCCAACCTCCAGCTGCCGCCCTGGACCCCCGTCACGCCGCCGCGCCTCGCCCCGACCGACCCGGACGAGCCGGTGGACGTCTTCGCCGCCATCCGCGAGGGCGACATCCTGGTCCATCACCCGTACGAGTCGTTTGCGCGCACCGTGCAGCGCTTCGTGGAGCAGGCCGCCGACGACCCCGATGTGCTCGCCATCAAGCAGACGCTTTACCGCACGAGCGGGGACTCGCCGATCGTCCAGGCGCTCATCCGGGCCGCGGAGCGCGGCAAGCAGGTCGTGGTGCTCGTCGAGCTCAAGGCGCGCTTCGACGAGGAGGCCAACATCGGGTGGGCGCGGGCGCTGGAGCGCGCCGGCGCCCACGTCGTCTATGGACTGGTGGGGCTCAAGACGCACTCGAAGACGATGCTGGTCGTGCGCCGCGAGGGCCGCGGTCTGCGGCGCTACGTCCATATCGGAACCGGCAACTACAACACGAAGACGGCCCGCATCTACGTCGACCTGGGGCTGCTGAGCTGTCGCTCGGAGCTCGGTGCCGACGTGACCGATCTGTTCAACTTCCTCACCGGGCTCTCGCGGCAGCGCTCGTTCCGTCGCCTGCTCGTGGCGCCCTTCGGCCTGCGCGAGGCGATGATCGCGCGGATCGACCGCGAGATCGAGCGCCAGGCGGCCGCCGGTAACGGGCGCATCGTGCTCAAGCTCAACGCGATCGTGGACCCCGCGATCATCCGCGCGCTCTACCGGGCCAGCCAGGCGGGGGTCCAGATCGACCTAGTCGTACGCGGCATCTGTTCGCTGCGGCCGGGGCTCCCCGGCGTCAGCGAGACCATCCGCGTCCGCTCGATCATCGGGCGGTTCTTGGAGCACTCGCGGATCTTCTATTTCCGCAACGGCGGCGACGAGGAATTCTCGATCGGATCGGCCGACATGATGGAGCGCAACCTCGACCGCCGCGTCGAAGCTGTCACACCGGTCGACGACCCTGTGCTCCGCGAACGACTGCGCGAGATTCTCGACGTGATGCTGCGCGACGATCGGCGGGCGTGGGAGCTGGGGGCGGATGGCGTTTGGCGGCGGGTCGAAACGCTGCTGCCCGAAGCGGCCGGCGTCGACACATTCGAGGTGATGATGGCGCAGGCACTCGAAACGGCGCAGGGCGCGGAATGAACCGCGGCGCTCCCGGCAGGTGCGGCGGCGGGGACGTGCGGTGAGCGCCGGCGGCGGTTCCGGTGAGTCGCCGGGCAGCGCGCCCGTAGGGCATGGCCCGCTCGAGGTCGAGCTCAAGTACGACGTGCTCGACCGCGCCGCCTTGCAGCCGCTTCTGGATGCGCCGGCGCTGGCGGGGCTCGCCGCGGGTCCATGGCGCGAGACGGATGTCGAGGACCGCTACGTCGACACGCCGGGACGCGCCCTGGAGCGGCTCGGGTACGCGGCACGCATCCGGCGCCGTGGCCGCCGCACGACGCTCGACCTCAAGTCGCTGACGCCGGCCGACGGCGCGCTCCACCGCCGCGAGGAGCTGGAGGGGCCGGCAGGCGACGGGCTCGACCCGCACGCGTGGCCATCGAGCGACGCCCGCGAGCTGCTGCTGCGCGGGCTCGGGTCCGAGCCGCTCGAGGAGCGCTTCCGCATCCGGCAACGGCGCATGGTCCGGGACCTGCGCGGCGCAGAGGGCGCGGCCGAGCTGAGCCTCGACGAGGTGGAGGTGCTACACGGCGACGAGCGGTTGGGGAGGCTGACGGTCCTGGAGGTGGAGCTGCGCGGCGGAGACGAGGCGCTCCTCGGGCGGGTCGCGAGCGCCCTCGAGGGGAGCGGCGCAGTGCGGGCGTCAGCTCGCTCGAAGTTCGAAGTGGCGCGCGAGCTGCTGGTCCGCGAGCACGCGGCGCCGGCGGACGCGGCCGCGATCGAGACCGTCGCCCCGGCGCCTGCCCCGGCCGCAGACGTAACCCCTGTCGAGGCGGCCGCCCGCGCGACTCCGGCATCTCCACCCACCGTTGCTGAGCGGCTGATCCGGGCCGTCGGCAAGACGCCCGGCGTCGTCGCGGACGACCTCTTCGCGGAGGCCGGACGCAAGGTGATCCGCTTCCATCTCGCGCGCATGCTGGCCGCCGAGGCCGGCAC